>MEDZ01000013.1 GCA_001724275.1 Gemmatimonadetes bacterium SCN 70-22 | reverse complement strand
CACAACGCGGCCTTCGCCGACCTGACGGTGCTGCCGCCGGCGATCGACGCCCTCGTGGATGCCGCGGCGGCGCTCGCCGCGACGGCGGTCGCCTACGTCTCCGACCCCGAGCTGCGCGCCGCGGCGGCGGCCGAGTTCGCGGCATCCGGCGGCCCGTCGCGCTGGGAGGATTGACGCACGAGGCAGTCCGGCGTGAGGGGCGGGCCGTCACCGGGGTGACGAACCACCCCTCCTCTTCGGGCGGTCAGGCGGCGTCGAGCCGTCGCGTGAGCCCCCACCCGATCACCAGGAGCGAGGCCCCGACGACGCTCCCGGTGAAGTGCGACAGCTCGACGATGCCGAGTGGCATCAGGTCCACCAGGGTGCGCAGGCGTCCGTGCACGGCCGGCGTCGCGCCCGACACCAGGAGCATCGCCCCGCCGCCGATGGTCATCATCCCGATGGCGGTGGGGAGGAACGGGCGGGCCAGGCGGTCGAGCGCATTCCCGAGCACGCCCGCCGCGCGCCGCGCGGCGTGACGGCGGCGCCACGCCTCGTACGAGGTGAGCGCCCCGACGGCGAGGACGAACGGCGCGAAGTAGAAGATCGCCCGATACGCGACGAGCGCGGCGAGGAGGGCCCCCGGTGGAACGGCATCGCCCAGCTGCACCACCATCAGCGTCTCGAAGACCCCGAGCCCGCCGGGGACGTGGCTGGCCAGCGCCAGGAGCTGGGCGAGGACGAAGGCCGACGTGAACCCCCACAACCCGACGGCACTGCTCCCGGGAAGGAGGACGTAGAGGACTCCCGCCGCCGCGGTCCAGTCGGCGAAGCCGAGGGCGACCTGCGCGACCGCCGTGCGCCAGTCGGGAAGGCGCCATGGGCGCGCGCGCAGCGTCACATTCACGCCGCCGAAGCGAGCGGCAAGCACGATGTAGGTCAGCACCGCCCCGATCGCCAGCGCCCCCGCGACGCGCGCCACCGCGGCGGCAAGGGGGAGGTGTGCGAGGAGGGCAGGGGGCTCGCCCGCGAGCGCCACCCCGCCGACTGCCGTGAGCGCGAGGAGGAAGGTGAAGCCCGCGAAGCCGACGGCCATCGCGATCTCCCCCGCCGACAGCCCCCACGACGACCAGAAGCGTGCCCGCACCGCGCTCCCCGTCACCGCGGCAAAGCCCAGGGTGTGCGAGATGCCGTAGGCGATGACGGATGCGGCGATGGTGCGCGCGGCGCCGAGGCGGCGCTTCACGTACCGCAGTGCCAGCAGATCGTAGCACGGAAGCAGGAGGTACGTGGCGACGGTCAGCGCGGCGGCCGATGCCACCTGCTGCCACGACAGCCTGTCGATCGCGGTGCCGATCGCCCCGGCGTGCAGCCGTGCCAGTTCGTCGCGCCACGCCAAGGCGATCACGAGGGCGACGCCGAGGGATGCGACGCCCGTCGCGGCGATGCGTACCGCGCGCGATCGCGCGATCGTGCGGATGGAGCGTATGGTCGTGCTCATTCCCCCTTCCTCGGTGCTGGCCCTGCGTTCGGACCATGGGAAAGGTCGAGCCGACGACCTTACGACGGGATGAACGTCCTACGCCGGGGGGGCGCCGGCGATGGCGCCCTCGTGGGCTTTCGGGAGGCGCAGGCGAAAGGTGCTCCCCGACGCCGACGAGCTGGCGAGGAGCGCCTCGCCGCGGTGCGCGCGGGCGATCCACCGCGCGATGGCGAGGCCGAGTCCGGCCCCGTCCACCGACCGCACCTCGGGTGCCTCGTGGGCACGGAAGAAGCGTTCGAACAGGCGCACCTGTGCCGGTGGGGAGACGCCGGGGCCGCTGTCGCGCACGTCGATGCACCAATCGCCGTCGCAGTCGGCGAGCGAGACGTCGACCGTCCCGCCGGGGTGCGAGTACTTGACCGCGTTGACCAGCAGGTTGTCGACGGCGCGGCGCAGGAGGGACTCGTCGCCGACCACCGGGGCATCGTCGCTGTCCGCCAGCTGCATGGTGATGGAGCGCGCGGCTGCCACCGTGCGCAGCCCCCGCACCGCCTCCTCGAGGACGTCGCGCAGGTAGAGCGGGGCGGGGCGCAGCATCGGCTCCCCGCTGTCGGCGCGGGCCAGGAAGAAGAGGTCGTCCACGACCGCGCGGAGTCGGAGGCTCTGGTCGCGGATCACGTACAGCGCCTCGCGCAGCTCGTTGCGCGCGCGGTCGTCGCGGGCCAGGGCGTGTTCGGCCTCACCGCTGATGATCGCCACCGGGGTGCGCATCTCGTGCGAGGCATCGGCGGCAAAGCGTGACTGCGCCTCGAACGCCTCCTCCAGGCGGGCGAGCAGCCCGTTGAAGACGGTCGCCAGGCGTGCGAGCTCATCCCCCGTGTCGGAGACCGGGAGGCGCTGGTGAAGGTTGGTGGCGCCGATCTGCCGCGCCTGCGCGGCCATCGCGTCCACCGGGGCCAGGCTCTTGCCTGCCAGCCACACGCCGCCTAACGTGGCGATCGCCATCACCAGGGGGAAGCCGATGGCGAGCGCCCAGCGCGCGTCGCGCAGCGTGCGCGCCCGCGCGTTCATGCCCTGCGCCACCGCGATCACCAGCTGGCGGGTAGCGAGGGCGTAGGGGAGCGTGAGCACCCGCACCTCCTTGCCCGCGTCCTCGAGCGTGACCACGGCGGGGTCACGCGGTGCGGCGCGGGCGGTGCGCGCCAGCGCCGCGGCCAGGGCCGGCGACAGCTCCATGGCCCGCGCCTCGCGCGGCGGGCGCCCCCCTCCCCCTCCCGCCGGGGTGGTGAAGTCGCGGCCGCTGGTTGCATCCACGACGTGCACCGCGACGTCGGGGAGCCGCATCGACGCCACGACAGAAGCCATCGCCACCGAGTCGGGGGCGCCGAGCTTGCGTTCGAACTCGATGGCCGCGGCGATCGTCGCCGCCGACTCGGCCAGAAACTCGTCCACGCGCTCCTGGCTCGTGAAGGCGACGAACGAATAGGCCGCGAAGGCGAGGACGGCGAAGAACGGGGCGAAGACCGCCGTGTACCAGAGCGCGATGCGGACGCGGATCGAGCGGCCGCGCATCACGCGGGGGCGCGCTCCCCGCCGTCCGCCGAGAGGACGTATCCGGCGCCGCGGCGCGTGTGGATGAGTGGCGCCCCGCCGTCGTCGAGCTTCTTGCGCAGGCGGTTCACGTAGACCTCGAGCGCGTTGGTGAACGGGTCGTGGTTCTCGTCCCAGACGTGTTCCACCAGCTCCGCCCTGCCGATTACGCGCCCCGCATTACGCGCGAGGTACTCCAGCAGGACGTACTCCTTGGTGGTGAGGGCGAGGGGGCGCCCGGCGCGCTCGGCGCGCTGGGCCGCGAGGTCCACCGTGAGGTCGCCCACCGTGATCACCTGCGGCGCCAACTCGGGCATGCGGCGCAGCAGCGCGCGAACCCGCGCGTGGAGCTCGGACAGGTCGAATGGCTTGGTGAGATAGTCGTCGGCGCCGGCATCGAGCCCGGCCACGCGATCCTTGACCGCATCGCGCGCCGTGAGCATCAGGATGGGGACACGGTTGCGCCGCCGGCGTATCTCGGCGCAGACCTCGATGCCGCTCCGCCTGGGGAGCTGCACGTCGAGGACGATGACGTCGTACGGATTCACCGCCGCCTGCACGATGGCCGACTCGCCGTCGGTGGCCTGATCCACCGCATATCCCTGCTCGCGCAGCGACCGCATGACCAGGTCGGCCAGCCGAGCATCGTCTTCTACCAGCAGCAGTCGCATGGCGTTGGCATCCTGTAACGCTCCGTTAAGCCGAGTCCCCATAACCTCACACGCAGGACGGCGACACTCTCCCGTCGCCTCCCGGCGCCCGCCAGCGCCCACACCGACAACATAGCCGGAGACTTCCATGCAAGCACGACGCTACCTCGGGACGGCGGCCGCGATCGCCCTGTCGGCGAGCGCACTCGCCGCCCAGGCGACCCCAAAGCCCGCCATGCAGGCCCCTGCCGCGGCGCAGGTGAAGCACACCATGCAGGCCAAGCCCGCCATGCAGGCCAAGCCCGCCGTGGCCGCCAAGGCCGCCGACACCACTCATAAGGCGACGACGGTGGCCAAGGCCGCCAACGACTCCGCCAAGAAGGGGATGAAGCACAAGAAGCGCGCCACGCACAAGCCAACGCACTGACCTCCTTCTACACGGTTCCCGGCTAGCGGGTGCCCTCCAGGCGGGGGGCACCCGCGAGCGGGGCGTCGTCCATCCGCATGCGGTCCCGATTGCGCGTGAGCCGATGGCTCGTGGCGGCCCTGCTCGTGGCAGGGGCGCTGCTCGTCGCGTCTCCGCGCCGTGGCGCCGGGACGCTGACCGAGTATCCGCCCGGAGCCAAGGGGGCACGCCTCGCGCTGATCGTCACCGGTGACGACGGGGCGACCAGCACCATCCGGTCGCTGGCCCGTCACCTTGCAACCGACGGCATGCCGAGCGTCGTCCTCACCCCCGCGGATACCCTTGCCACGCCGGGAGCGGCGAGCGCGGCGGTCGAGCGCGTGGTGCGCGAGCACCTCGCGCGATGGCAGCGTGAGCGACTCGTCGTCATCGGCCTGGCGCGCGGAGCCGGCATGGCGCCGTTTGTCGCCAATCGGTTGGCGGGCGACCTGCGCAGCCGGCTCGACGCCGTGGTCATGCGCGAGCCGCACTCGCGCGTCAACTTCCGTCGCCGCTGGCACGCCCCATGGCGCCAGGGGACGCTCCCCACCGACCTCCCCCTCCTTCCGGAGCTCGAGCGCATGCGCGGGACGCCGCTCCTCTGCCTGTATCGCGACGGCGAGCGCGACGCCTTCTGCCCCTCGCTCGACGCCACCCTCGCGCGGCACGAGGTCGATCCCGCGCCGGGCGACGGCGAACGCGCCGGCGCCCTCCTCGCCAGGCGCGTCATCGAGTTCGCCCGCTGATCGTCGCCGGTCGCCCGGGCCCGCATGGTCCATCGCGGGCGCCTGTGGCGTCACGATGCAGCGGCGCCCGCGCCAGCGCGCGCGACCTCCTCCGTCGGGGTTCCCCCCGTGGCAGCCAGCACCCGCACGAACTCCTCGCGATCCATCACCTCGCGCGTGATCAGCGCCTGTGCCACGCGCTCCAGCGCCGCGCGCTCGGCGACCAGCGTCTGCCGCACCCGCTCGTGCGACTCGTCGAGGAGGCGCCTGATCTCGGCGTCGATCGTGCGCGCCGTTTCCTCGCTGTACTCGGCGCGCCCCGTCGCCTCCACGTCGAGGAAGAGTGCCCGCGTCGGACGCTCGAACGCCGCCAGCCCCAACGCCTTGCTCATCCCGTAGCGCGTCACCATCTCGCGGGCCAGGTCGGTGGCCCTCTGCAGGTCGTCGTGGGCGCCCGTGGAGTCCTCGCCGAACACGACCTCCTCCGCCGTCCGCCCTCCGAGCATGACGTCGAGGCGATCGAGCAATTCGCCGTGCGTCAGGAGGTAGCGGTCCTCCGTCGGCTGCTGTCGCGTGTATCCCAGCGCCCCGATCCCGCGCGGGATCACGGAGATGCGCGCCACCCGGTCGGACGTCGGGCGGCGCTCGGCCACGATGGCGTGTCCCGCCTCGTGATAGGCGACGATCGTCTTCTCCTTCGCCGTGATCACGCGTGACTTGCGCTCCAGCCCGGCGATCACGCGGTCGATCGCATCCTCGAAGTCCACCGCCTCCACCGCGGCCTTGTTCTTCCGGGCGGCCGACAGCGCCGCCTCGTTCACCAGATTCGCCAGGTCGGCCCCGACGAAGCCCGGCGTGCGCCCGGCGATTCCCGTCAGGTCGACGTCGGGGGCGAGCGTCACGTTGCGCGTGTGCACGCGAAGGATCTGCTCGCGGCCGCGCACGTCGGGGCGATCGAGGATCACCTTGCGGTCGAAGCGCCCGGGGCGCAGGAGCGCGGGGTCGAGGACCTCGGGGCGGTTGGTCGCGGCGAGGATGATGACACCGCTGCGCGTGTCGAAGCCGTCCATCTCCGCCAGCAGCTGGTTGAGCGTCTGCTCGCGTTCCTCGTGCCCGCCGAAGGCCGACGCGGCCGACCGCGCCCGCCCCAGGGCGTCGAGCTCGTCGATGAAGATGATGCTCGGCGCGTGCTGCTTGGCCTGCGTGAAGAGGTCGCGGACGCGCGCGGCGCCGACGCCGACGAAGAGCTCGACGAAGTCCGAGCCGCTGAGGCTCAGGAAGGGGACGTCGGCCTCGCCGGCGAGCGCCTTGGCGAGGAGCGTCTTGCCGGTCCCCGGGGCCCCCACCAGCAGGACTCCCTTGGGAATCTTGCCGCCGAGGCGGCGGTAGCGGTCGGGATTCTTGAGGAAGTCGACGATTTCCATCAGGTCGGCGCGCGCCTCGTCGATCCCCGCCACATCGTCGAAGGTGACGCCCGTCGACGTCTCCACGAAGAGCTTGGCCTGGCTCTTCCCGATTGCCATGACCCCGGCGGCGCCGCTCCCGCGCAGCAGCATGCGCCACAGGAAGAAGAGGAAGGCGAGCGGAAGGATCCACCCCAGGAGCGAGGTGAGGTAGCTGGACTCGACCTGGCCGGCGTAGGTGACTCCCGCGGCCTGGAGGTCTCGCACCAGCGACTCGTCATCGACGCGCACCGTCGTGAACGCCTGTGTGGCCGCGCCCTTGGCCCCCTGCGCCAGCTCGCGGGCGCGCGCCTCGCCGATGACCGCCGCCGTCCCGGCCACGTGGAGGAGCCCGGTGATGCGGGTGGTGCCGATCTTGAGGCTGTCCACCTTGCGCGCCGTCAGCAGCGCCTTGAACTCGCTGTAGGAGACCGTCTCTCCCTTGCTCGCCCCCCACATGGGGATGAGCAGGAGGGGGAGGACCAGCAGGGTGATGATGATCCATGGCGGGACGGTCGGTGGCTTCACCTCGCCGCCGGGCCGGGGAGCATTGCGCCGGGTCTCCTGTGCCATCGACACCTCCATGCAATGGGCGCCCTCCGGTCGAGGGTGCCCGATGGAAGGTGGGGCGCGAGGTGACGAAGGTCAGTCGGGGAATGTCGGGCTGTCGGCGCTCTGCTGACGACGGTCACCCCGACTTCCCGTTGTGCGACGGCGGTCGGTCCGGCAAGCTGTGCCTAGGGGACGCTGGCGGCGCCTTCGCGAGCCCCCGAGGAGGAGGCCATGTGGCGGAACGTCGGCACGCTGGACCGCGCGATCCGAATCGTGGTCGGGATCGCGTTGTTGACCTTTGCCCTGGCTGGCGAACGGACCACGTGGTGGGCCCTGATCGGGATCTTCCCGCTCGGCACCGGGCTCACCGGGATCTGTCCCTTGTATCGCTACCTGAACGTCTCGACGGTCAGGTGAGGAGGCGTGATGTCATCCCCCATGCCGCATCAGGGTTCCACCCACCAGTCGTCGGTGCGCATCCCCGCCGGGCGGGCGATGCTCGACGCCGACCTCACCATCCCGGAGGGGGCGCACGGGATCGTGATCTTCGCCCATGGGAGCGGGAGTAGCCGCAAGAGCACGCGCAACCGCGCCGTCGCCCAGTCGTTGCACGTGGCGGGATTGGCGACGCTCCTGCTCGACCTCCTCACGATGGAGGAGGATGCGGTGGACCGGTACACGGCGCAGCACCGGTTCGACATCCCGCTCCTCGCGTCACGCCTGGTGGCGGCCATCGACTGGGCGGTCGAGGCCCCCGAGACGCGCGCCCTCCCGATTGCCCTGTTCGGGGCATCGACGGGGGCCGCGGCGGCCCTGATTGCAGCTGCCGAGCGGCCGGCGCTCGTGCGCGCCGTCGTCTCGCGCGGCGGCCGCCCCGACCTGGCCGGGGCGTCGCTCCCGCACGTGCGGGCGGCGTCGCTCCTGATCATCGGGAGCCGCGACGACGAGGTGATCGCGCTGAACGAGCAGGCGGCGGCGCAGATGACGTGCCCCAGGGAGATCGCCATCGTCGCCGGGGCGACGCACCTGTTCGAGGAGCCGGGGACGCTCGAGGAGGTGCAGGTGCTGGCGGCGAAGTTCATCCGCGAGCACATCGCCACGGTCGCGGCGTAGCGCCCGCCGCGCGGGGGAGCAGCTGGCGGGCGTGGGCGCACCTGGCGGGCATGGGTGCACCTGGCTAGCGCACCTTCCTGAACCGGATCTCACGGCTCCGCTCATCCACGTTCACGACGAGCCCGGTCACACGACCGCGTGCATCGCGCGCGAAGGCGACCGATCGCAGGAACCAGCTGGTGGTGCCGTAGTCGTCACCCCATCGGCGCTCCAGCGGGAACACCCCGTGGCGGCGGTGCCGCATGACCAGGGCGCCGTCGCGCTGCTCCACGTGATACGTCGCCTGCAACTCCTCGCTGAAGTACTCACCCACGGCGTCGCGCACGGGGAGCGGGGTGGGCTCGGTGGCGGGCATGCGTGGCGCTGGCCGCCCGCGGTACACCAGGTGCGACACCGCGCCGTCGCCACCGTTCACGAACGTCATCGCCGCGCCGTAGTTCGGGACCCAGAACTCGCGTTCGCCGCGGGCGACCATCGGCACCGCCGCCTCGTTGGTGGCCTGCACGGTGAGTGCGGCGCCGTCACGACGCACGCGCGCGTACCAGCCGGGGCCGAGGCGATACGTCCCCACGTACCGCTCGAGCGTCGCCGCCGGCATCGCCACCGCCGGCGCCTCGGTGACGGCCACGTCGGGGGGGCCGGTGAGCTCGCGGCCAAGGAAGATGTCGGCCACCTGAAACGCCGATCGTGACGCGTTCACCGCCGGCGTGTTGGCGAGCACCACCACCCCGAGGCGTTGCTGGGGGAAGTGCACCAGGTACGACACGAACGACGCCCACGACCCGCTGTGCGCCACCGTGGGGGCCCCGCGGTACTCGCCGTGCGAGACGCCGAATGCGTAGGGGATGGTCGAGCCGTCGTTCAGCACCCCGCGCGTGCGCGTCATGGCCAGGGCCCGAGCGCCTCCGACCCGCGCCGAGTCGAAGTTGACCACCCAGCGCGCCAGGTCCTCCACGGTGCTGAGGAGGGACGACGACCCCAGCGCCGTCAGGTTGTTGGTCGTGTGCCGCCAGCTGCCATCGGCGGCGCGCGCATACCCGAAGGCGCGGTCGGCGACCACCAGCGCGTGGTCGTCGCGGAAGACGCTGCGCCGCATCCCCAGCGGCGCGAAGAGGTTCTCCTCCGTCCATGCGCGGAACGACTTCCCGGTGACGCGCTGCACCACTTCGGCCAGCAGGTTGTAGCCCGTGTTGCTGTACGTGTACTCGGCGCCGGGGACGAAGTTGAGCGTCCGCTGGTGAAAGGCCATCGTCAGGATCTGGTCGAACGAGATCACGTCGTCCATGCGCCACCCGGCCACCCCGAGCGTCCCCGGCCAGTCGCGCAACCCGCTGGTGTGATGCACCAGGTGATTGATCGTGATCGGATGCCCCATGTCGGCCATCTCGGGGATGTAGCGCCGCACGTCGTCGTCGAGTCGGAGCTTTCCCTGGTCGGCGAGCATGGCGATGGCCATCCCCGCGAACTGCTTCGACACCGAGGCCACGTCGAAGACGGTGGCCGGGGTGATGGGGACCCGGTGCTCGAGGTCGGCCATCCCGTACCCCTTGGCGAAGATCATGCGGCCGTCGCGCACGACGGCGACGGCGAGGCCGGGGGCGTCGGTGCGGTTGTGGGCGGCGAAGAGGGAGTCGACGCGCGCCGCGATGTCGCGCGGCGGTACCTGCGCGCCCAGCGGCATGGTGACGGCGATGGCGCACCAGGCGCCCAGGCGCAGGACGAGAGCGGAAGTGGGATGCATGGGAGAGGGCGGGCGACGTGGGAGGTGACGAATCATCCAGATGCCTCGCGGGTCCGCGCCGCGCAAGGGCGCGCGCCCGGCGCGATCCCGCGTGACGTGCCGGTGCCGAGGGCAGCGGAACGGCGTGGCGGGGCGTACCTTCAGCGACCATCGCCGCTCCGGAGCCTTCCGTCATGTCCTTCCCTCGAATCTCACAGCGCCTCGGGCGACGCATGCCCGTGCTCGTCGCCGCCGTCATCGCACCGCTGGCGCCGATGGCCGCTGCGAGCCAGGCGACGCCGCCAACCCGGGCAACGCCCACGGTCGATACCCTGCACGGCATCGCCGTCGAGGATCGCTTTCGCTGGTTGGAGTCCCAGACGTCGCCGGACGTACTGGCCTGGATCGAGGCGCAGAACCGGTATGCGTTGCAGGTGCTGGGGCCGGACACTCCGGGGCGGCGTGCCCTGGGCACCCGGTTGCGCGAGTTGATGGACGTGCCGCAGTCGTCGCCGCCGAGGCGCGGCGGTGACCACGAGTACTTCACGCTGCGGCGGAAGGGGGAGGAGGTCGCCGCGATCTATCGCCGCCGCTGGGCGCCCGAGGCGGGGCGCATCGTCCCCGATGCGCAGTACGAGCGCGTCGTCGACCCGCTCGCGCTTCGCGCCGACGGGACGACCAGCGTCGCGATCGAGGCGCTGTCGCCCGATGGCTCGCTGCTGATGTACTCGGTGCGCGACGGCGGGCCCGACGAGATCACGGTGAGGCTCCGGGACCTGCGCACCGGGCGCGACCTCCCCGACTCGCTCCCGCGCGCGCTCTACGCCGCGCTCTCGTTTGCGCCTGACGGACGCGGGATCTACTACGTCCACCGTTCGCGCTACGAGGGACCCCGCTTCCGGTACCACCGGCTCGGCACGTCGCCGGGGAGCGATTCGCTCGTCTACGGCGAGTTCCTCCCCCCCACGCACTTCCTCGGGGTGGCCACGGCCAGGGAGGGGAAGGTCCGCATCTACACCATCGGGCACGGGTGGGCGCGAAACGAGATCGTGCTGGAGGATACCCGGACCGGGACGCGCACGCGCATCACCGAGGGGCTCGACGCGCACTTCACGGCACAGGTCGTCGACGACGAGCTGTGGATGCGCACCGATCTCGACGCCCCGCGCGGCAGGATCGTCGCGGTCGACTTCGCGAACCCCCGGCGCGAGGCCTGGCGCACCGTGATTCCCGAGGGCGAGGACGTCATCGACGCCTTCGCCCTCATCGACGGAAGGCTCTACGTCACCTACCTGCGCAACGCGAGTCACCGCATCGCCGCCTTCACGCGCGACGGGGCGCCGGCGGGCGAGCTGCCGGTCCCGCCGCATTCCACCGTCGCCCTTCGGGCCGGGGGGCGTGGCACCGCGCTCCTCACCGTCACCGGCTTCGCGCAGCCGAGCGTCACCTACGCCGTCGACCTCGCCTCCGGCGCCCGCACGGTCGACGAGGCGAGCCTGATCCCCTTCGACACCGCCGCCTTCGAGGTGTCGCAGCACTGGTACCGCTCGAAGGACGGGACGCGCGCCCCGCTGTGGGTGGTGCAGAAGCGCGGGCACGTCCGCAGCCGCAACACGCCGGCGCTGCTCAACGGCTACGGCGGCTTCACGCTGAGCCTCGGCCCGCGTTTCGACCCGCGCGCGGCGCTCTGGGTGGAGCGCGGGGGGATCTACGTGCAGGCCACGCTGCGCGGCGGCAACGAATTCGGCGAGGCGTGGCACCAGGCGGGGATGCTGCTCAACAAGCAGAACGTCTTCGACGACTTCATCTCGGCGGCCCGGTTCCTCGTGGACTCGGGCTTCACCGCGCCCGAGCGACTGGCCATCCGCGGCGCGAGCAACGGCGGGCTCCTGATGGGGGCTGCCCTCACCCAGCGCCCGGAGCTCTTCGCCGCTGCCTTCGTCGGCGTTCCCGACCTCGACCTGGTGCGCTTCCCCTGGTTCGTCACGCACAACAACGCGCCCGCGCTGCTGGAGTACGGCGACGCGCGGAACGCCGAGCAGTTCGCGGCGATCCGCACGTACTCGCCGTACCAGAACGTGCGCGACGGGGTGCGGTACCCCGCCGTCATGGTGCAGACGGGGATGAACGACACGCGCGTCCCGCCGTGGCAGGCGCGCCGCTTCACCGCGCGGTTGCAGGAGGCCACCGCCTCGGGGAAGCCGGTCGTCCTCCTCCACGACCTGCGCTCCGGGCACGCCGGCGGGCGCTCGATGAGCGGGAACGTCGCCCTGGCCACGCAGGAACTCGAATTCCTCCTGCGCCACGTCGGCGCCCTGCGCTGAGCCTCGTCCGCACTCGCCCGGACGACCGTCCATCCGCACGAACCATTTCATGCCTAACGTCATGTCCCTCCGTTCCGTCACGCAGCTCGTCCGAGTGCACGTCGCAGGCGTCGCCATGGCCGCCGCCGCCTCGTCGCTCGGTGCGCAGGATCTCTCCACCCTCCCCTGGCGCCACATCGGCCCCGCCTCGTTCGGCGGGCGCATCGACGACATCGAGGTCGCCCCGTCGCGGACGGGGCGGGGGAGGGCGATCTTCGTCGGGACCGCGGGGGGTGGTGTCTTCCGCTCCACCAACAACGGGACGACGTGGTCCCCGGTCTTCGACCGTGACGGGCGTTCGACCTCCATCGGCGACATCGCGGTGGCGCCGAGCGACCCCGGGATCGTCTGGGTCGGGACGGGCGAGCCCAACAACCGGCAGAGCTCCACGTGGGGCGATGGCATCTACCGCTCGCTCGACGGCGGCGAGACGTGGACGCACATGGGGCTCCGCGACACGCACCACATCGGGCGCGTCGTGGTGCACCCGCGCGACCCGAACACCGTCTTCGTCGCCGCCCTCGGCCACCTCTGGGGGCCTAACGCGGAGCGCGGCGTCTACCGCACCACCGACGGCGGTGCGTCGTGGAAGAAGGTCCTGGCCGGCGACAGCGTCACCGGCGCGGTCGACCTGGCGCTGGACCCCGACGGGCGCACCGTCTACGCGGCGATGTACCAGCGGCAGCGTCGGGGTTACGGCTTCATCGGCGGTGGTCCGGGGAGCCGCCTGTACCGCTCCCGCGACGGCGGCGACCACTGGGAACCGCTCACCAACGGCCTCCCGGTGGGGGTGAAGGGGCGCATCGGGATCGCGATCGCCCCCAGCCAGCCGAGCACGGTGTATGCCATCGTCGAGGCCAAGGTCGGCGGCGTCTTCCGCTCCGATGATCGCGGCAACAGCTGGACGCGCGTCTCGTCGCTGAACCCGCGTCCCATGTACTACTCGCAGATCCGCGTCGATCCGCAGCACCCCGACCGCGTCTGGGTGCTCGGCACCTACCTGCACAAGTCGATCGACGGCGGGAAGACGTTCACGACCGACAGCACCGGCGACCGGATCCACGTCGACCATCACGCCCTGTGGCTGGACCCGGACGACGGGAACCACATGGTGCTCGGGAACGACGGAGGGCTGTACCTCACCCACGACGGGGCGAAGAGCTGGGACTTCGTCGACAACCTCCCCATCGGGCAGTTCTACGACATCGACGTCGACGATCGCGACCCCTACTACGTGTATGGCGGGGCGCAGGACAACGGGACGTGGGGGCTCCCGGCACGCACGTACAACGGCGTCGGGATCACCAACGCCGACGTGATCAACGTCGCCTATGGCGACGGCTTCTTCACCGTGACCGACCCCGCCGACCCGCGCTACATCTACGCCAACTCGCAGGGAGGGCGCGCCTACCGCGTGCACCTGGCGACACGCGAGGAGCGCGGCATCCGCCCGGTGCCGGCCGACACCGGGGAATCGTACCGCTTCAACTGGAGCACGCCGATGGTGCGCTCGCCGCACGATCCGCGCACGGTGTACTATGGCGGCAACAAGCTGTTCCGCACGCGCAATGGTGGCGAGTCATGGGACGTGATCAGCCCGGACCTCACCCGCAAGCTCGACTGGAAGGCGCTCCCGATCATGGGGATGGTCCGCGATTCCACGACGCTGTCGCGCGACGACGGGGTGAGCGACTACGGGACGATCACCACCATCTCCGAGTCGCCACGCACCGCCGGCGCCCTCCTCGTCGGCACCGACGACGGCCTGGTGCAGCTGTCGATGGACGGGGGCGCGACCTGGAGCAACCTCTCGCCGCGCTTCCGCCTCCCGGCGCCTCGCTGGGTGAGCCGCGTGCTCTGGTCGGCGCACGACGCGCGGACCGCCTACGTCGCCTTCGATGGCCACTACGACGACGACATGGCGCCGTACCTGTTCCGCACGACCGACGGCGGTGCCACGTGGGTGAGCGCCGTCGGCGACTTCCCGGGCGGGCACGCCATCAAGTCGCTCGCCGAGCACCCCTCCAACCGCGACGTGCTCTTCGCGGGAACCGAGTTCGGCCTGTACGTCACCTTCGACGGCGGCCGCACGTGGGTGCACGCGGGCGGGTCGCTCCCGCGCGTGCGCATCGACGACATCGCCATCCACCCGCGCGAGAAGGACCTCCTGCTGGGAACGCACGGGCGGAGCATCATCGTCCTGGACGACATCGCCCTGTTCGACCGGGGGGCCCCGGCGGCGGCTCCCGGCGACGCCGCCCTCTATCCCATCCGTCCCGCGTCGCAGCGCTACATCACCCGGGTCCTCCCCACCCCGGGGGCGCGCAACTTCCAGGCGCCCAACCCGCCGCAGGGGGCCATCGTCACCTACGCGTTAGGCGCGGCGACCACGGCGGGCGACACCACGGCCCGGCTCGTCGTCACCGACGCGCAGGGACGCACCGTGCGCAGCGTCGACGTGAAGGCGACGCCTGGGCTCCACCGGACGGCGTGGGACCTGCGCCACGACCGCGCCCCGGGGGTGACGGATGCCGACGAGGGGTGGTTCGGCGTCCCCGCCGGACCCTGGGTCCTCCCCGGGCGCTACACGGTGACGCTCACGGCGCGGGGGAAGCAGCTCTCCCAGCCCGTCGACGTCACCGCCGACACGCGCGTCGAGATCGCCGCCGGCGCGCCGCAGGCGCGGCACGAGGCGTCGGTGCGGCTGGCGGCGCTCCAGAAGTCCTTCAACGACGGCGTCGAGCTGCACAAGCGCATGGCCGCCGAACGGTCCCGCCTCGAGACGGCGCTCGCCTCGACGCCGTCGCGCCGCGACTCGCTCGCCCCGCTCATGGGGCAGGTCAGGCAAGGGCTCGACTCGTTGAGATCCCGCTTCGGCGCGGGCTTCGGAGGTCCCAAGTTCGGCCTGCTCGACCTCGACGGGTCGATGCAGGCGTCGTCCACCGCCCCGACCGTCGCCCAGCAGCGCGCGCTCGAGCAGCTGGCGGCGAAGCTCCGCGAGGACCTCACCGCCCTCAACGCCTTCCTGGCCGGCGCCTTCGCCGACCTGCAGCGCCGCGCCGCCGGGGCCGGGGTCACGCTCGCCCCCGTCCCGGTTCCGTGACGCCAGCGCCACCAGCACCCCGCCCCACCTCCCCCCAGCTCGAGCTCCCCGTGCGCACGACTCGCCTCATCGCCCTCGCCTTCGCCGCCACCAGCAGTGCCGCGGCGGCCCAGCCCGCCCAACGCGGACGCACCGCGGCGCCGTACGTCCCGGGTGCCACCTGGGAGCGCCGTTCCCCGGCCGCGGCGGGGATCGACTCCGTGAAGCTCGCCGACGCCATCGCCTTCGCCATCGCGAACGAGGCACGCGCCCCGCGCGACATGGAGGAATCGCACTACCGCTCCTTCGGGCGCGTGGAGCCCTTCGGGCAGGGGATCGGTCCCTTCACGCCGCGCGGCGCGCAGACCGGGGTGATCGTGCGCGGCGGCTACCTGGTGGCCAGCTGGGGGGAACCCGATCGCGTCGACATGACGCACTCGGTCACCAAGTCGTTCCTCTCGGCCACCGTGGGGATGGCGTTCGACCGCGGGCTCATCGGCTCGGTGCGCGACACCGTCTGGAAGTCGCAGGCCCCCACCTACCGCTTGCGCCTGACGGCGCCCTCCGAGCCGGGGACCGACATGGGGCGGCCGATGTTCATCGACCCGTGGGACACGCCGCACAACCGCACCATCACGTGGGACGACATGCTGCGGCAGACGAGCGACTGGGAGGGGACGCTGTGGGGGAAGCCCGAGTGGGCCGACCGGCCGGCGCAGGACGCCGCCGAGTGGCGCACCCGCCCCCGCAAGCCGGCCGGGACCGCGTACGAGTACAACGACGTGCGCGTCAACGTGCTCGCCCTCGCCGCCACCAACATCTGGCGCCGCCCGCTCCCCGAGGTGCTGCGCGACAACCTCATGGATCCCATCGGCGCCTCGCGCAGCTGGCGGTGGAACGGCTACGACAACGCCTGGATCACGCTCGACGGGCGCCCGGTGCAGGTGGTGTCGGGCGGCGGGCACTGGGGGGGCGGGATGTTCATCAACGCCTGGGACATGGCGCGCTTCGGCCTCCTGACCCTGCGCCGCGGCGTGTGGGGCGACACGCGCATCCTGTCCGAGGAGTGGGTCAAGCGGTCGCTCACCCCTACCGTTCCGCAGCCGACGTACGGCTACATGAACTGGTTCCTCAACACCGACCGCAAGTGGATGCCGAGCGCCCCGGCGTCGGCCTTCGGCCATGTGGGGAACGGGACCAACATCATCTTCGTCGATCCCGAGCATGACCTCGTGGCGGTGATCCGGTGGATCGAGAACGGGCAGGTCAACGACTTCCTCGGGAAGCTGATGGCGGCAGTGGTGAAGTAGCGCCGCCCCGCCCCTTCACCGGCTCGCGGCTTTGTGCCTGGCGGCGGACGCCCGGGGTGCCGCGCGCCCACGGGCGGCTGTTCGGCGCTCCACGTCATCGCCGAGATGCGCCAGCGACCGTCCTGCCGCACCATCGTGAAGACGTCGACGCCTCGCCCGCGAGGAGGGAGCGCGTTTGTCTCCCGCCTACCGCCCGCCCTCCCGCGCGTACAGCGAGTCGAGCACCCGCTTGTACTCGGCGAGAGGTGGCAGGCCCAGCGCGCGCCGCCGAGCATCGACCCCCGCGGAATCCTCGATCGGGTCGATGATGACCTTGCCGTCGACGATCGTGGTCTGCGAGCCGTAGCGCTGCGGACGCCCCCGTGCCTTGGCGACGCGGTCGGTGAGGAGGGCGAGCTCCTGGCCGGTGACATCGCCCGAACGGTGGAGCGCTTCGAAGGTGGGGAGCATCTCGCCCTGGAAGTCGGGGGCCGCGTCGGCGTGCTGAACGAGAAGCGTCGCGGCCGCCACGCCGTCGCGCCCGACCTGCGCGTGCGTCGGGAATCCCTGGCTCCGCACGACCTCGCGCAACCACAGGAAATTCGCCGAGTCCACGCGCGACATCGAGGCGAAGAGCGCAGGGGTGATGGTTCCCGTCTGCCGCAGCTGCACCTGGAACGTGTCACGTACCGCCTGGTCCCGGGCCACGCGTGACAGCAGCTCCGCGCGCAGGGCGGGTTCGGAGTAGGGCCCGGTGTTGCGCCTCGAGCACGCCGTCAGGAGCAGGGTCACGATGCCGACCCGGTAGAGCGAGCGGCGTGGATGTCCAAGGAAGGGCATGTCGTCTCCGTCGGGCCGATGGCGACAATCTTCGTCCGTGCGCCGGGGGACGCCAGTCGCCGCTTGCCCATGCTGGCCGCGTGAAGGCGGCGACGCGCTTCGTGCACGCGGCCAACGACGACCGCGTCCCCTGGGCCGCCGGGCGTCGCGACCCGGGACGGCCGAAACCGAAGCCCCCGCCGGTGCGCGACGCGAGCGTCGGCCACGGCGGGGGAGGCGCTGGAGCCTAACGACCCAGGAGGTGTCCCACCACGTACCGGGCGTCTTCGTGCGCCGGTCGAGCTGCCCCAGGCGCGAGCAGGCTGCGACTCAGAAGCTGGTCCGCACCGACAGCACCACGTGCCGCCCCGGCTCGGGGCGGACGAAGGCGCTGTTGGCCGCCTCGGCGTAGAGCGCGTTGCCCACGTTGTTGATCGCGAGCGCCAGGTCCTGCGGACGCCCGCCGATCGTCGCCACGCGGAGCCCGCCACGCAGGTTCACCACCGTGAACGACGGCAGGACAGGGCCAATGGGCGACTCCCCGAGGTTGATGTCCTGTTGCCGTCCCTGGTGGCGCACCGCCCCCTCGGCCCAGTAGCGCCCGCTCGATGGGCGGTAGCCCAGCGCCGCGTTGAGCTTGGAGCTGTAGGTCCCGGCGACCGGGATGTCGGGGGAATCGGGGTTCTTCGTCTCCAGCTTCGTGTAGTTGCTGGTGAGGTCGAAGCCGCGCGTGAGGTCGATGCGGAGCGATGCCTCGTGCCCGTACGTGCGCAGGCGCTCCACGTTGATGTTCTGGTACTCGGCCTGCCGCCCGATCATGCGCCCGGTGGGGCGCGTCAGGATCCCGTCGCGCAGGTTGTTGCGGAAGTAGAAGTACTCCGCGTCGACGCGCTTGAAGTTGAAGCGGAGGCCGACGTCGACGTTCTTCGAGGTTTCGGGCTCGAGCGCCGGGTTGGCGATCTGGATCGCCGTGCCGTCGGTCGACGGCCCGGAGAAGTAGCGCTCGATGAGGTTGGGGGCGCGGAAGCCGCGGCCGTAGGTGGCCACCGCACTCACGTGGTCGGTGACGCGGTAGATCCCGTTCACCGCGTAGACGGTGGTGCGGTTGTTGGCCACCAGCCCCGCCGTGCTGTCGGGGAGCCCGGTGGTCTTCCGCGTCTCGGCGTGCACCTCGTGGTGGCGCACCCCGGTGATGAGCGAGAAGCGGTCGTGCAGGCGCCAGTCGCCCTGGACGAAGGCGCCGAGGTTGCTCATGTCGGCGTCGGGCAGCGAGGGGCGCGTGTTGGAGCTGACGATCGGCGCGGGGCCGAAGCCCGTCGTCCGCGACCAGGCCGAGTCCTTCGCCGTGGCGTCGTCGCGCACCGCGTCGACGCCGTAGGTGAAGGTGGCGCGGCTCAGCACCTTGGCGGCCTCGATGCGCAGCCCGGCGCTGTTCACGTCGGTGCGGTTGAAGCTGCGGCTGTTGATCACCGCCGTGCGTCCGGGACCGGTGGGGATGTAGACGTCCACGAACGAGTCGAAGTCGCGGTCGTTGCCCTGCGCGTAGAGGCTCAGGTCGACGCGGTCGGCGATCGGCGAGCCTAACGAGGAGAAGTTCACCCCGGCCGACGTCTTCTGCACCGACTGCCACGGGTACACCAGCTTGATGCGTGCCGACGTGTCGCCCAGGATGCGCGGCTCCACGAAGCCGAAGCCAGCGTCGCGCGCCACGTACCGATCGTGCCGGACCCAGGCGCTGCTGCGCCCCGTCCCGCGCCACGAGGCCTGCAGGTTCAGCGAGCGGTCGCGCACGCCGGAGTCCTCGAGCCTGATCCCGTCGGGAAGGGTGAGGTCGCCGAAGCTCCCCCCGGGGACCTCGTAGTTGCCGGCATTGCGCAGCGAGCCGCTGGCGGTGAAGGCGAAGGCGCGGCGCGTGAAGGTCACCGAGCCGTCGCCCCGCTGCTGGTCACCGGCCCCGGTGAAGCGGTACCCCAGGCTCCCGCGCACGCGGGTGGTGCCGTCGCTGCGCGGCGTGCGCGTGATGAGGTTGATCACCCCGCCGATGGCGTCGGAGCCGTACAGCACCGACGACGGGCCGCGCACGACCTCCACGCGCTCGATCTGGTCGACATCGACCAGCGCGGGGAGCTCGCCGAAGTCCTGCTGGCGACGATTGTTGTTGAGGCGCAGCCCATCCTGCAGCAGGAGGATGCGCTGCCCGCGCTGCCCGCGAATCGAGGGGCGCCCCTGGTTGGGCCCCGTCCCCACGACGTCGACGCCGGGGGCCTCGCGCAGGAGGTCGGCGGCGCTGTTGGGGGTCAGCTCGCGAATGCTCGACGAATCGAGCACCGTCACCGGCGCCGGCACCCGGCGGATGTCGGTCGGCTCGCGCGTCGCCGTCACGGTGACGGTGCGCAGGGTGCGAGTGGAATCGGCGGGGCGGGGGGGGCGTTCCTGCGCCGCCCCAGAAGTCGAAAGGGCGATGGCGAAGACCAGCGCCCCCATGAGAGGTCGGAAAAGTGGGTTTTTCGGCATGTACATACGATCTGTCGCCCGCGGCAACAGGTGAACTGTGGCAAGTACGTAGTGGTGCCGTCGGGCATGCCCCTACATGCCCCCGCGGCGTCGCGACGGGAGCGCGCGGGCTGGTGCCGCCGGGGTGCGAGGTCGAGCTTGTAGCACCCCTTCAGTGCCATCTCCCATGTTGATCGCCCCCCCGATCCTCGCCGTCGTGGCCGCCGTGTCCCTTGCGCCCGGCGTCCCCCCCGATGGCATGCCCCGAGTGTCCCAGGACGGCATCAGCGGCGTCGTCTTCGCCGACCGCAACGGCAATGGGGCGCGCGACGCCAGCGAACCGGGGATCGCCGGGGTCGCCGTCTCCGACCAGGACACGGTCGTCGTCACCGACGGCGCGGGGCGCTACCGCCTGGCCAGTCGCAACGGGACGGGGGTCGTCTTCGTGAGCGTCCCCGAGGGTTATCGCGCGGCGGGGCGCTTCTGGGCCCCCGCCGCCAGCGGGGCGATCGTCGACTTCCCGTTGCGCCGCCGCGCACCGTCGGCGCGCATCACGTTCATCCACGCCTCGGATGTGCACGTCGACCAGCGGTCGCTCCCGCGCATGCGCCGCCTCCTGGCGCTGGTCGACTCCATCGCCCCCTCGTTCGTGATCGTCACCGGCGACCTGGTGCGAGACGCGCTGCGCGTGGGCGAGGCGGAGGCGGCTGGCTACTACGAGCTCTTCGGCGCCGAGGCGGCGAAGGTGAAGGTCCCCCTGTGGACGGTTCCGGGGAACCACGAGATCTTCGGGATCGAGCGTGAGCGTTCGGGGGTGAGCGCGGCGCATCCCCTCTACGGGCGCGGCATGTACCGGCACTTCCGTGGCCCGGATTACTACTCGTTCAACGCCGGCGGCATCCACTTCGTCGGCCTCAACACGGTCGACATGGACGACACCCGGTACTACGGGCACGTCGATTCGTTGCAGCTGCAGTGGCTGGCCCGCGACCTCGCCGTGGTCCCGCCCGGACGGCCGGTGGTCACCTTCAACCACATCCCCTTCTTCAGCGCCCTCGAGGTCATCCATGGCTATTCCGAGGAGCCGCCGGCGCCGAGCGTGATCGACGTCGGGGGGAAGAAGTCGTTCCGCCACACCGTATCGAACGCCAGCGCGGTGATCGAGCGGATGAGGGGGCGGCCCTATCCGCTGGCGCTGGCGGGGCACGTGCATGCGCGCGAGTCGCTCCGGTACGCCGGCGTCGACACGCGCTTCGACCAGGGCGCGGCGGTGCTCGCCCCCACCGAGGGGGGAGGGGTCACCTTTCCGTCGGGGGTGACGGTCTATGAAGTGCGCGCCGGGAGGGTGGGAGAGGGGCGCTTCGTCCCGCTGGGGCTCGGCACGGCGGGGCGCTGAACGCGTCTCCCAGCCGCTCCTCGCGGCGCCGGATCGCGCGGCATCCGCCAACGTCCCTCGCGCCCCCAACCGGCTCCCCGGTACATTCTCCCGCTCGCTCCCGTCCACCAACCCGACCGCGCATGCCCACACCACGTCGACATTTCCTCTCCTGGCTCGGGGGCGCCTCGCTGCTGGGCGTCGCCGGCACGCCGTCGTTGGCGCGAGCCATGTCGGCGCCGACGCCGTTCCCCGACGATCACCCCCTCCCCGTGGCCGACACCTGGGACATGAGCTGGGTGTCGCGCGTGACCGGGAAGTACCGCGCCGTCTTCGACGGTCCCGAGATCTCGGATGGCGCGCCCATGGTGCGCGCCGCCGCCTGGGCCGACTTGTACAAGGAAGTGTACGGCGTCGAGAAGCGTGACATCACCTCGGTCCTCGTGCTGCGGCATGCGGCCATCGACCTCGTCATGAACGACGACTACTGGGCGCGCTTCGACCTCGGCAAGGAGCACAAGCTTCGCGACGACAAGGGGAAGAAGTGGACGAAGGTGAACCCGATCAGCGCCCGCTCCCGTCCCGACACCGAGCAGGCGCGCCGCTACACGCTCGAGACGTTCATCGCGAACGGCGGCATCGTCCTGGCCTGCGGCTGGGCGTTCCGCTTCGTCGCCTCGCGCATCCAGCAGGCAGACAAACTCGATGCTGCTGACGCGCGCCAGCGGGCTGCCGAACAGCTGGTCCCTGGGGTCATCCTGCAGCCTAACGGGATCTTCGCCGTCCTGCGTGCGCAGGAAGCGGGGTGTCATTTCGCGTCGGCGAGCTGACCGTGGCGCCGGGCGCGACGTGCTGATGTGACGCCTCTAACCGGGCGCGGCGCATGGGGCACCGGGGGGCCCTTGCTCGCCGGTGCCCCGCGTCCATATTGGGCGTCTTCTCGTCCGCATCATACCGCCGTGCATCGTCCGTTCCATCCGCTGCTGGAGCTTTCGCGCATGCAGGTCCTCCTCCCGTCCATTCCGCGCCGGGCATGGATGCCGGCCACGATCCTCGCCACCCTCGTGCTCGCTGGACCGGCGCTGGCGCAGTCGGGGGCGAACCGCGGCTCGGGCAACGGCGCCCGGCCGCGTCCCACCACCCGCGCCGAGTCGTTGTACGTCAGTGCCGACCCCGCCGACCATCCGCAGCGCAATCACGCCGCGGACATGAAGGACAAGGCGCGCATCGACAGCATCTATGCGGCGCGCAGTGCGGGGGTGATGGACTTCCAGAAGGTCACCTATCGCAGCGCCGCCGGCGACATGGACATCCCGGCCTACCTGTTCCAGCCGCTGAGCAAGCGCGGCCCCCGCGGGCACGCGGCGATGATCTGGGTGCACGGCGGGGTGCACGGCAACTGGGGGGCGACGATGCTCCCCTTCGTGAAGGAGGCGGTGGCGCGCGGCTACGTCATCATCGCCCCGGATTACCGCGGGAGCACCGGCTACGGCGCCGAGCACTACAACGCCATCGATTATGGCGGCAAGGAGCTGGACGACGTCTTCGGTGCGGTGGCCTACCTCAAGACGCTCCCGCACGTCGATAGCGAGCGCATCGGGATCATGGGGTGGAGCCACGGCGGCTTCATCACGGCGCACCTCCTCTTCCGTGGCGAGACGCCGCTCAAGGCCGGGGCCGCGATCGTCCCCGTCACCAACCTCGTCTTCCGCCTCGGCTACAAGGGGCCCGGCTACCAGCGCTCGTTCTCGACGCAGGCGGCCATTCGCGGGCTCCCGCACGAGAAGCGCGAGGAGTACATCAAGCGCTCCCCGCTCTATCACGTGGAGAAGCTGCAGCGCCCCATCCTCGTGCACGTCGCCACCAACGACGAGGACGTGAACTTCGTGGAAGACGAGCAGCTGGTGTGGAAGCTCCGCGCCCTCAAGCCCGACCTCGCCGAGACGGTGGTCTATCACGACCCGGCGCCGTGGGGATCGTCGGTGGGGCACGCCTTCAGCCGCCGGGTCGATTCGGAGACGCTGGAGCGGGTCGATTCGCCGGAGCAGATCGACTCGTGGAACCGCACCTGGACCTTCTTCGACTGGCACCTGCGACCGTACCTCGATCTCTCCAAGCCGCAACCACCGCTGCGCACACGCTAGGGCGTCGAGCGGCGATCCGACGGCGCGCTCCATCGCGCCGCGGCTCGCAGCGCGACTCGTCCCAATCCCGTTGCCTTGGTGACGGGGCGTGCTGCATGATGTGGCGCTTCCCGCCCCCGCCGTCGATTGCACCATCCGTCGTTCCCCCCCAGGAGTTCACCCCCCATGACAAGAGACTTCCGTCGAATGCTGCTCGGCCCGGCTTTGGCTGCCGGCCTCGTGTTCGCCCTCGCCTCACCACTCGCGGCCCAGGCCACCGGGTCGGTGCGCGGGCGGGTGACCGTCGAGGGAGCCAATCGCCCGCTCCCCCAGGCCCAGGTGGGCGTGGTCGGGACGACGATCGGCACCATGACCAACGACGAGGGCGAGTATCGCCTCAGCAACGTCCCCGCGGGTCCGCGCACGATCCGTGTCGTGCGCCTCGGCTTTGCACCTGCCACGGCACAGGTCACCGTGGTGGCCGGCGAGACGGCGACGCTCGACTTCACCATCCGCGAGGCGCCGGTGGCGCTGGAGCAGGTGGTCGTCACCGCCACCGGTGACGTGCGCCGCAAGGAGATCTCCAACTCCATGGCCACGATCTCGGCGGAGCAGATCCAGAACGCCCCGGTCGCCAACGCGCAGCAGCTCCTGTCGGCGCAGACGCCGGGGGTGACCGTCCTGGCAAACTCCGGGCAGCCGGGTGCGGGGGGGCAGATCCGCCTGCGCGGCAACAACTCCATCTCGCAGGACAACAACCCGATCATCTACGTGGACGGCGTCCGCATCTACAGCGGCAACAGTCCCACGGTCCCCAACGCTCGCCAGACCATCAACCCCTTCAACGACATCCGCTCGGAGGACATCGAGCGCGTCGAGGTGGTGAAGGGGGCGGCGGCGACGACGCTCTACGGCACCGAGGCTGCGGGGGGGGTGATCCAGATCTTCACCAAACGTGGCCGCTCGGGGAAGCCGCAGTGGTCGCTCGACCTCACCGGCGGGACCAACGACCTCGATTACCTCGACGTCAAGGGCGACCCCACCGCGGTGTACCTCAAGGATTGCCGCGGCCCGGAGCTCTTCGGCATCGACATCGTCCCCACGAGCGCGAAGTTCGGCGAGAACGTCCCGTTCGAGGATGCCACCTGCCCGTCGCGCGGCAAGTGGATCCGCACCGGGATGGTGCAGAAGGCGGCGCTCTCGGTGGCCGGCGGGACCGACGTCGCGCAGTACTTCCTGGCCGGGAACCTCTCCGACGAGCAGGGGGCGCTGGAGTCCAACGCGTACACCACCGGCGGCTTCCGAGGCAACTTCTCGTTCCGCCCGTTCCAGAAGCTCGAGCTCGCGCTCAACTCGTCGTACCAGAAGGGTGATCAGGACTGGGTGGCCGACGGCAACCTGGCCAATGGCTTCCTCCTGAACGTGGCCCGCGGGACGGCCGGCAACTATCGCGGCTCCGGGTGCAAGACCAGCGGCATCATCTGCATGAACAACAATGCCGCGCTCACCATCGGGACCAAGACGAAGTCGGACCACTACATTTCCGGCTTCACGATGAACTACAACCCGGTCGACGCCTGGACGAACCGCCTGTCGGTCGGCTACGACTACAACAACGTCGAGAACCGCTCGATCATCCCCTTCGGGCACCTGCGCAACGCGGTCGGGCAGCTCTCGCAGTCCGAGTGGGTGCGCCAGTTCCTCTCGATCGACTACGCCTCCACGTACAAGAAGGACTTCCGCGGGAACTTCACCACCGCCACGTCGCTGGGCGGGCAGCTCTTCCAGGACAACCTGGTCAGCACGTCGATCACGGGTGACGAGTTCTCGGGGCCGGGCGACCCCGTGCTCACCAGCGCTGCGCGGCGCACGGTGGGTGCCGATACGCGCCGCCGCGTCGTGAACGCGGGGCTCTTCTTCCAGGAGCAGGTGGGGTGGCGGGACCGCGCCTTCCTCACGTTAGGCATGCGCGTCGACGGCAACAGCGCCTTCGGCAAGGACTTCGGCCTGCAGTGGTACCCCAAGGTGGGCTTCGCCTACGCCCTCTCGGACCACGACTTCTGGCCCAAGGACAAGATCGAGACGTTCAAGCTGCGCGCCGCCGTCGGCGAGTCGGGGAAGGCTCCCGGCGCCTTCGACGCCGTGCGCACGTGGGACCCGATCGCCGGCGACGAGGCCAAGCCGGGCTTCACGCCGAACCAGCTGGGCAACAAGAATCTCGGACCGGAGCGCACGCGCGAGACCGAGGTCGGACTCGAGGCCAGCGCCTATGCCGGCCGCATCTCGGTCGACATGACCTACTTCAACACCCGCACCCAGGACGCGCTCATCCAGGTGCGGTACCCGCCCAGCCAGGGCTTCCTCAACCGGCAGCTCGAGAACATCGGTGAGGTCAACAACCGCGGCTTCGAGGCCAAGGTCGACGCCGGGCTCGTGCGGCGCGCCGCCGTCGATTGGCGCGCTCGCGTGAACTACACGAACATCAAGAGCGAGGCCACCGACCTGGGCGACGAGCCGCTCATCACCGTCGGCGGGTCGTTCACCGAGGTGCGCGTCGGCTATCCGGTGACGTCGCTCTTCGCCCGCAAGATCCTCAACGCGGGGAAGCTCGAGGCGCCGGTGCGGTCCGACACCAACATGTACATCGGCCCCACCTGGCCCACCAACATCCTCGGCCTCGGCTCCACGCTCACGCTCTTCGACAAGCTCACCATCGACGGGCTGGGCGAGTTCCAGAAGGGGGGTTACAACATCAACTACATCGGCTACCAGAACGCCATCCGTGGCAACTGGCGCCCGTGCTACGACGCGCAGCGCAAGATCATCGCCGCCGCCAAGGGGCAGGCCGGTGCCGCCGATGGCCTCACCGCCCTCGAGCGCGTGAAGTGCGGCTACAACTCGGCGCAGAACATGGCCGACGCGTGGATCGAGAAGATCGACTTCTTCCGCCTGCGCTACGTCTCGATGTCGTACAAGGTGCCCTCGCACTGGATCCCGGGGTCACGGGGCGGCACGCTGACCCTGGCCGGGCGCAACCTCTTCATCAGCACCGACTACACCGGGCTCGACCCCGAGTCGGCCGACCAGACCGACAGCCAGATCGGGCGCCGCGAGTACTACAACCTCCCGCAGCTGCGCTCGTTCTCGCTCTCCTTCCGGACCAACTGGTAACCCCTACCGAGGATCAGACACGATGCGACTGAACAGGATCGTGCGACGCGCCTCGGCCGCTGTCGCCCTCGCAGCCATCACCGGCTGCAACTTCTTCGACGTCTCCAACCCGGGTCCCATCGCCGACGACAACCTCAACGTCGCCACCGCCATGCCCGGGCTGGTGACCGGGATGTCGTTCGACCTCTCGCGTGCCTACGACGCGGTCACGCAGGGCGTCTCGATCATGTCCGACGACCTCTATCACTCGGGGAGCTACGGCCCGGGTGAAGGGCTCTGGAACCGCGGGATCATTCGCCCCGAGGACATCAATGGCGATTGGGGCGCCATGCACCGGGCGCGATGGGTGGCGGAGCAGGGGATCGTGCGCATGAAGGCGGTGCTCGGCACCGCGTACGACACCTCACCGCTGGCGGCGCGCGCCAACATCTACGCAGGGCTCTCCAACCGCCTCCTGGGCGAACTGGTCTGCAACTCCGTGATCGACGGCGGCCCGTCCGGCGACTACAAGCTCCACTTCTCGCGCGCCGAGGCGCAGTTCACCGAGGCCATCCGCATCGCGACGGGGCTGAGCGGCGCCATCAAGGATTCGCTCCTGCGCGTGGCGTATGGCGGGCGCGCCTCGGTGCGCGCCTGGCAGGGGAACTGGAACGCCGCCGTCACCGATGCGCAGCTGGTCCCCACCAGCTACGTCTTCGTGGCGCCGTTCTCCACCAACACCTCGGCCGAGAACAATGACCTCGTCTTCGAGACCACGACGCGGTCGGAGTTCACGGTGTACAACACCTACTGGGCGACGGTGAAGGATCCGCGCGTTCCGTGGGACACCGTCCGCACCAGCAGCGGCGCCCTCGCCGTCGGGCAGGACGGGCGCACCACCTTCTTCCGCCAGCGCAAGTACCTCAACCTCGGCTCCGACATCCCCATGGTGAAGGGAACGGAAATGCTCCTCCTCCGCGCCGAAGCTGCGTTGCGCGGCAACGACGTGGCCGGTGCGATGACGCTCATCAACCAGGTGCGTGCGTTCTACAGCACGCCGGCGGCTCCGCTCCCCTCGCTTTCCGCGACGACGCTGGCCGAGGCGTGGCCGATCCTGCAGCGCGAGCGCGGGGCGACGCTCTGGCTCGAGGCGCGCCGCCTGTGGGACCTGCGCCGCTGGAACGCCGAGACCGGACCGGCCAAGAACTCCTTCCTGGATGCGCGCGACAAGTGCATCCCCATCAGCCTCAACGAGACGCAGTCCAACCCCAACCTGCGTGGCGGGTGACCGCTGGGCGCAGGGAGTAGTTAGATGGACCTTGGCATGACCATGCGTGACGACCGGGGCGGCGTGTCGCCGACACGCCGCCCCCGGTTGCGCGCGGCGGCTTCGGTGCTCGCCACCTTGCACCTGTTTACCGCCTGTTACACGTGGATCCCCGCACGCCCGGCACCGGCGCCTGGCGCGGCACTCGCCTTCGAGCTAACCGACACCGGGCGCGTGGCGCACGCGGCCGCCCTGGGCCCGGGCATCCTGAAGGTGATGGGCGCGCTCAAGGCGATGGAGGGCGACCGGTACGTCGTCGACGTCACGGCGGTGACGCCCATCCGCGGGCAGGAGCTCCCGGTCAGCGGGGTGGCGGTCACCCTCGGGCCGGGCGACGTGGCCGACGTGCAGGTGCGCAAGCTGTCGCGCAAGCGCACGGCGATCGCGATCGGGACGGCGCTGGCCGTCGTCGTGACGTTCTTTGCCACCAAGGGGTTCAAGACCGGGAGCACGCCGCCGGCGGGGCCCGATGGTGGGGGAGGTCCGGACCAATGATCGGGAATCGGATCGCGCGGGGAGCGCTGCTGGCCGCGCTCGTCGCCTGTGGAGGCGATGGCTCCGGCGCCTCGGGGCCGGGCGGCGGGTCGAGCGCGCCGTCGCTCGTGGTGTCGGTGCACGGGCTCGTCCCGCTCGACCCCGTGAGCCAGGGACACTACGAGGCGTGGGCCACCGACGCCGCCGGCCGGACGGTATCGTTAGGCACGCTGGAGGTGACCGGCGCCGGGACGGCAACCGTGCGGGCCGGCTTCCCCGCCGCATCGCCCGCCTCGATCTTCGTCACCGTGCAGCGCCCCGGCGCCGCGGGCGCTCCGTCGGAGCAGCGCCTGTTGCAGGGGAGCTGGCGCAACGGCCGCGCGACGCTCGCCGTCGAGGGGGCGCTCACCCGGGGCGACCTCCCGCTCAAGCAGGTCCCCGGGCAGTTCACCATGTTCAGCCCCAGCGACAACCACCTCAACGGCTATCCGAGCTTCGAGGAGTGCGGCGTCTGGCTGTTCAACATGCAGCCGCGCCAGACGCCGCAGAACGACCAGTGGGTCCGGCTCACCTCGCTCACCCCCGGCTGGACCTACGAGGGGTGGATGGTGCGCGACATCGACGCCCCCGACGCCATCTGGCTGTCGTACGGCAAGTTCCTCCCCGACGCGGGCGGCGCGGTCTCGTCGCGCGACGACACGGGGTGGGGTCCCTTCTCCGGCGTCGAGGACTTCCAGACCGCCGGCGAGGAGGAGTTCCCGGGCGACGACTGGTTCTCCAACCCGTTAGGCTTCCCCTTCCCCTCCGTCCTCACCCTTCCGCTCGACCTGCGCGAGAAGGACGCGACGGGGGCGAGCCGCTGGACGCACGTGATCACGATCGAGCCCATCACCGACAAGGGAGAGCCGATCGGAAGCGAGCGTCCGTTCGCCATCCGCCCCTACCGCGACGGCTTCGGTGACAGCGCGCCGGGGACCCCGCGCACCATCACCTTCCGCCCCCAGGGGGTGCCGGGGGGCGAGGGGAGCCGGCAGTGAGCGGACCGAAGGGTGGCGGGCACTCGCCCCGGCGACCGCACGGGCGAGGCACCGGCCATGGCTGGCGTCCCGCCCTGGCGGCCTCGCTCCTCATCGCATTGCAGCTCGCCGCCTGCGCCGAGCCCAGCACCGCCCCGCAGCGCCCCGCCGAGCCGCGGGCGGCCACCTGGTCCACCTGGGTGCTGGCCGATGCCGGGGTGCTGCGCCCCCCGGCGCCGCCGGCCGGCGGCTCTCCGCAGGTGCAACAGGAACTGGAGGCGATCGTCGCGGCGCAGGCGAATCGCACCGCCGCGACCGACTCGCTCATCCGCACCTACGACGGCGACCCCACCTCCCTGTGGACGCGCGAGGCGGTCGATCTCCTCGGCTTCTACTGGACCATCCTCCCCGACGTCCGCATCGCCACCCCGGCGCGCTCGGCGCGCCTGATGACGCTGCTGCACGTGGCCATGTACGACGCAGTGGTCGCCACGTGGGACGCGAAGTATGCCTACAAGCGTGCGGCGCCAGCGCGGACGGGCGGCCGGGTGCGCGCGCTCGTCACCCTGGGCGACGCGCCGAGTTACCCGAGCGAGCACGCGGCGGTGGCCGCCGCCGCCGCCGAGGTGCTCATCGCCCTGGCCCTGCCCGGCGACACCGCGCGGTTGCGCGCCATGATGCACGAGGCCGGCCAGGCCCGCGTCGCCGCCGGCGCCGCCTGGCCCAGCGACGTGCAGGCGGGTTACACGTTAGGCACGGCGGTGGCGCGCCGCGTCCTGCAGCGCGCGGCCACCGACGGCGCCGACGCCACGTGGCAGGGGAGCCCGCCCGAGGGGGCCTACTCCTGGAAGCCGACGCCCCCCCGCCGCGTCGCCGTCCCCTTCGACGCCCTGGCGGGGACGTGGCGCACCTGGGTCATTGCCGGGGGCGACGCCTTCCGCCCGCCGCCCCCCCCGTTGCCCGGCTCCCCCGAGTTTGCCGCCAACCTCGCCGAGCTCCGGAAGTTTGCGGCTGGCGGTCGCACGGTGACCCAGATGGATCGCGCCCGGTACTGGGCCACCGAGGCCCCCACCGCGCGGTGGGACCTGTACATGGAGGAGGAGCTGGAGCGGCGTCGCTGGAGCGTCCCCCGCGCCGCGCGCGCCCGCGCCTACGTGAGCATCGCGATGTACGACGCCTTCGTGGCCTGCTGGGACGGCAAGTTCCACTACTGGCTGGCGCGCCCCATCACCATCGACCCCACCCTGACCACGATCTTCGCGACGCCGCCCTTCCCGTCGTACCCCTCCGGGCATTCGAGCATCTCACCGGCCGCGGCGATGGTCATGGGCGAGCTCTTCCCCGACCGGAAGCGGCACTACGACGACCTGGCGGTGGAGGCGTCCGAGTCCCGCGTCTGGGCCGGCGTGCACTATCGCTTCGACATCGAGGCCGGAGAGGCGCTGGGGACGAAGGTCGGGGAGGCGGTGATCGCTCGGATGCGGAGCGACGGGGTGCGCTGACGGGGTGCGCTGACGGGACGTGTTCCGCGCGGGACGCCGGGAGGACGCCTCCAGGACGCCCCCGCACGCCCCCCGCAGCAGCACCGGCCCGGGCGCCGGCCCGCGGCATAGTGGGGGAATCGCCGATTGCCGTCCGCGTGCGCGGGAGGAACGATACGGGGCGCGCCCGTCCCGGGTGCGCGCCCAATCCCCCTTCGCGCACCACCATGTCCAGCCGCCGTCGCCGTGCCGTCCCTCGCCTGACCCCTGCGTTCGCCGTCGTGCTGATGGCCCTCGCGCTCTCGGCCGCACCGGCCGCCGTGGCCCAGCAGCCCACTTCCACTCCCAGCGCCGAGGCCGTCCGCGCGGCCTACGCCAAGCGGGAGGTGATGATCCCGATGCGCGACGGGGTGCGCCTCTTCACGTCGATCTACGTCCCGCGCGACACCACGCGCCGCTACCCCGTGCTGATGTCGCGCACCCCGTACTCGGTGGCCCCGTACGGCGCCGACAACTATCGCGCCGCGCTGGGCCCCTCGGGCAACCCTCGTTATGCGGCCGACGGCTACATCTTCGTCTACCAGGACGTGCGGGGGCGCCATTTCTCCGAGGGGACCTTCGTCGACATGACTCCGGTGCGCGAGCGGCACGACACGCCCGCCGACATCGACGAGGGGACCGACGCCTGGGACACCATCGAGTGGCTCCTCGCCAACCTTCCCACCAACGGGAAGATGGGGATCTACGGGACGTCGTACCCGGGCTTCTTCGCGACCACCTCGTGCCTGTCGCGTCACCCGGCGCTCGTGGCCTGCTCGCCGCAGGCGCCGATGACCGACATCTGGATGGGCGACGACAACTTCCACGGCGGCGCCTTCCTCCTCCCGCACAACTTCGGCTTCTTCACCTCGTTCGGGCGCGGGCCGCGCACCGAGCCGGGGTACGACAAGCGCTACCCGTTCAGCATGGGGACGCGCGACGCCTACAAGTTCTACCTGGAGATGGGGCCGGTGGGGCCGGGGTCGCGGAAGTACTTGCAGCCGGCGGGAACGGCCCCGATGTGGGATTCGATCCTGGCCCACCCGGCCTACGATGACTACTGGAAGTCGCGCAACGTGCGCCCGCACCTCACGGACGTGAAGGCGGCGGTGCTCACCGTGGGCGGCTTCTACGACACCGAGGACCTGCATGGGCCGTGGTGGGTCCACGACGCCATCGCCCGCCAGAGCCCCGGGACGCGCAACACCCTGGTGGAGGGGCCGTGGTCGCACGGCGGGTGGAGCCGCGGCGACGGCACCTCGTTAGGCACCCTGCGCTGGCGGTACCCCACCGGTCCCTTCTACCGCGACTCCGTGGAGTACCCCTTCTTTGCCCATCACCTGGCCGGGGCCCCCGACCCGCAGCTCCCCAACGTCCTCGTCTTCCGCACCGGGGGCGACCGGTGGGACCGCTACGACCGCTGGCCCGCCCCCAACGCCAGGCCAGTCTCGCTGTACCTGCATCCGGATGGCAAGCTTGCCTTCACCCCGCCAGCGGCACGCGGGGGCTTCGATGAGTACGTCAGCGACCCCGCCAAGCCCGTCCCCCTCGTGGACCGCATCGAGCCGCAGGGGATGCCGCGCGACTACATCACCGCCGACCAGCGCTTCGCCGCGCGCCGCCCCGACGTCCTGGTCTACCAGACCGACGTCCTCGCCGAGGACGTGACACTCACCGGCCCCGTCGCCCCGGTGCTCCACGTGAGCACCACCGGGACCGACGCCGACTTCATCGTCAAGCTCATCGACGTCTTCCCCGACACGGCGTCCAACTGGATGGGCGACACCAGCGGCTTCATCGTGGGCGGCTACCAGCAGCTGGTGCGCGGCGAGCCGATCCGCATGCGCTACCGCCGCTCGTGGGAGAAGCCGGCGCCGATGGTGGCCGGGCGCCCGGACTCGGTGCGCTACGAGATGCCCTCCATCCACCACACCTTCCGCAAGGGGCACCGCATCATGGTGCAGGTGCAAAGCACCTGGTTCCCGCACATCGACCGGAACCCGCAGAAGTTCGTCCCCGACATCTTCGAGGCGAAGCCGGAGGACTTCGTGAAGGCGACGATGCGCGTGTACCACAGCGCGGCGCGCCCCACGCGGCTCGAGGTGCGGCGGCTGGACCAGTAGCGAGGTCCGGCCGATCACGGAACGGGGCGCGACTCCCGAGTGGGTCGCGCCCCGTTCACGTATGCCACGGCCCGCCGGCGGACGGGCGCCTAACGCATCGCCCGTGCCCTGGCCTGCGCCGCCCGCCACCGGGCCATGACGGCGACGTACTGCTCGCGCGCCTTCGCGCACGCCGCCACCTGCACCGCCGTGGGCGCCACCTCCGCCCCCTGCATCGCCATGGCCGCCGACTGCAAGGCATTGCTCACCGCCTCCAGCGACGGCGTCGCCGGGGCCGCGCCCCGCCGGCGGAAGCCCCCCTGCCTCGTGCGCTGCAACCCGGTGGGAGCCAGCGCCTCGAGCTCCGCCTTGAGCGCCTCCGCCTCGGCGCCGCCCCGCGATGCCACCTGCGCGGCCAGCGCCCTGGCCTCGTTGAACGCCCGGTGCGCGGCGACGGCCCCGTCGTACATCTCCACGCTCAGGGCGTTGAGCTGCGCCAGCGCCGCCGGCACGATCGTCACCCGCGGGTCGAGCCTCACCTCGATCGGCTGCGCGTACGACTTCCCCTCGACCGCCAGCCGCACCGTGTACCGCCCCGGCGGGACCCACGGCACGTTGTAGTTGGGGTACGTCCGCCCCGGCACCGCCCCCGTCGCCTCCTCGTCCCCCGCCGGGATCAGGTCCTGCGGCGACACCGGGTCGAAGCGCAGGTCCCAGCTGAAGCGGTGCATCCCCGCCCTGGTCGAGACGATGTACTGCGGCGCCGGCCAGTACAGCGGGAGCCCGCAGTAGGCGGCGGTCGGGTTCTTCCGGCACACCTGGTCGTACGCCGCCATGTCCTTCCCCGGGTCCGGGTCGAAGACCGGCTCGGTGCTGGAGTACGAGCGCACGACCTTCCCCCCCGCATCCACGATCTCGAGCTTCACCTCGCCGCTCGCGGCGCGCGGGAGGTAGTAGTCGATGATCGCTCCGGGCGGCGGGTTCTCACCGGATGGGAGCTCCGGCGGCCACGGCGTGGGCTCGTTGGTGCCGAAGCGCACGCGCACCGCCGTCCCCGGCTTGAACAGGTAGGGGGCGCCTGACGAGAGCGATGCGCGCGCCGCCGCCGCCTGGCGCAGCGGCGTCACGTCGTCCAGGATCCAGAAGCCGCGCCCGTGCGTCCCGGCGATCAGGTCGGCGCAGTGGCAGGTGGAGTCGTCCTTCACCTGCAGGTCGCGCACCGAAATGGCCGGCATCCCGTTCTTGAGCGACTGCCAATGGTCGCCGTCGTCGAACGAGACCCACACCTGCAGGTCGGTGGCGGCGTACAGCAGCCCCTTCTGCCGCGGGTCCTCGCGGATCGCGTTGGCCACCGCGCCGCCCGCAATCCCCGTGTTGATCTCGGTCCACGTCTTCCCGCCATCGTGCGTGCGGAAGAAGTGCGGGTTGATGTCGTCGAGGCGGAGCGTGTTGGCCGCGGCATACGCCGTGAGGTTGTCGAAGTGCCCCGCCTCGATGTTGAAGATGCGGGTCCACGCCCTGATGGACGGAGGGGTGACGTTGCTCCAGGATGTCCCGCCGTTGGTGGTCACCTGGATCTGCCCGTCGTCGGTCCCGGCCCAGATGACCGACAGCGACCTGGGCGACGGCGACAGGGCGGTGATGCTCCCCCAGGGGCCGGGCGTGACGCTGGCGGCGTACTTCCCGGCATTGGCCGGCACGTCCCAGGCCTGCCGCGCGAGGTCGGGGGAGATGCGCGTCCAGCTGTGTGCCTTGTCGGTGCTCTTCCACACCACGTTCGACGCGTAGTACATCGTGTGGTGGTCCACCGGCGAGAAGTGCAGCGGCATGGTGCGCACGTTGCGGTTCATCGCCCCGCCGCCGGGGAGCGTCCCCGAAACGTCGGGCCCCACCTGCGTCGTCTGCCGGGTGCGCCGGTCGTAGCGCGAGACCCCCGAGCGCTGGCTCCCGAAGACGATGTCGGGGTCCCGCGGGTCGGGCGCCGCCATCCCGTATTCCTGGATGTTGACCGGGTGCCAGTCGTGGAAGGTGATGCGCCCGTCGTCCGAGCGGCTCTGCACGCACGCCGATCCCGAGTCCTGCTGCCCGCTGCACACGCGATAGGGGAAGGCGAAGTCGGTGGTGACGTGGTACATCGCCGCCGTGTTCTGGTTGTACCAGTTGCTCCACGACGCGCCGCGATTCGCCGAGACCACGGCCCCCTGATCGGCGACCGCGACGAGGATCTTCGGATCGTTGGGGTTGATCCAGATGCGCTGGTAATCGTCGCCTCCCGGGGCGCCGCGCACCGCCGACCAGGTGAGTCCGCCGTCTTCCGTCCGCCACATCACCACCGAGGCGCTGTACACCACGTCGGCGTCCTTGGGATCGACCGTGAGCGTGGGGAGGTCGCCTCCGCCGATGCGCGCAAGCGGTCGCATGTCCTGCCGCCCCCCGGCGATCTCGTCCCGCGGGCCGCGGACGGGCTGGTACCAGTGCGCTCCCCCGTCCACCGACTTGTAGAAGCCGATGGCCCCCTCGCCGGGGGCGACGACGGCGTAGAGGATGTTCGGGGCGCTGGGGGCGATGGCGATGTTGGCCTGGAGCGCCGACGGGAGCCCCGTCGACAGCTGCACCCACGTGGTCCCGCCGTCGGTCGACTTGAAGATCCCCATCCCCGCGCCGCCGAAGTCGCGCCCCTCGATGAAGCTCTGCTGCTGCTGCCAGAGCGTTGCGTAGACGGTGTTGGGGTCACCGGGGTCGATCAGGACCTCGTTGGCGCTGGTGTACTCGTCCTTGTAGAGCACCTTCTCGAAGGTCCGTCCGCCGTCGGTCGAGCGGAACACGCCGCGCTCGGGGTTGGGCCCATACGGGTGTCCGAGGGCGGCGACGAAGAGACGGTTCTCGTTGCGCGGGTCGACCGCGATGGCGGCGATCATCTGGCTCTCGCGCAGCCCCAGGTGGACCCACGACTTGCCGCCGTCGGTCGACTTGTACATCCCGTCGCCGATGGCGAGGTCGGGGCGGATGATCCCGGCCCCGCTCCCCACGTAGATGGTGCTGGGGTTGGTCGGCGCCACCGCGATCGCCCCGATGGACCCCGTCGGCTGGTCGTCGAAGATGGGGACCCAGTTGGCGCCGTAGTCGGTGGAGCGCCAGACGCCGCCGTTGTCGAAGCCGGCGTAGAACGTGTTGGGGAGCGACGGGACGCCGGCCACGGCACGGGCGCGCCCGGCGCGGGTGGGGCCGATCTCGCGCCATTGCATGGCGTCGAAGGCGAGCGCCTGGGCGGACAGCGCGGCGAACGGGAGGCACGCGGCGCACACCGCCAGGGCGGCGAGCGCCGCCGCACGGAGCGACCAGCGGGTGGGGCGGCGGCAGGACATCGGCATGGGGAGGTGAAGTCGCGGGGGGCGGGGAATATGCGGCGTTCCGCGGAGCCAGCCGGCCAGAAGCTGCACCCCCCGCTCGCCGGGCGACAAGGTCGCGCCGGGAGTCTTCACACGTTCCACACGCGCGACGAAAGCGGCCGCCCCCGGAGCGGGAGCGGCCGTGTCGATGCCTAACGAGCCCGCGTGGTGCCGAGGCTCAGCTGCGCTCCCTCCCCTTCAGCTTCCCCACCTCGTTGCCGAGCGACCAGCGCCCCGTGGTCAGCGGCCTCGCCCCACCCTGGCTCTCCCGGCTGAGCGTCAGCGTCAAAACGCCACTCGGCGTCTCGCCCTGCACGATCACGTCGGACTGCAGGACCGTGACCTCCAGCGGACGCGCCGCCGACTCGCCCGGCATGCGGGCGCTGGCCACCAGGATCCCGGCCGAGTCGGCGACGGTGACGATGGAGGGGAAGGCGCCCCGATGGGCCATGTCGAACCGGTACGTCGCGACGACGCGCGCGCCGCGCGCCGGGTCGCTCGGCCGCTGGGCGGCGGCGGTCGTGGCGCTGGCGCCGATCATGATGGCGGCCATCGCGATGGCGGAGAGGATGTGGCGCGTGGGCATGGACGGTCTCCTTGATGATGTATGCGCTGCACGGACTGTCGTGACGGGGCCTACGGGCGCCCGCGGGCCGATGTTTCTCGGCCTGATGGGTCGTTTGACCCATGGGCGGCGGACGCGGCCGTGAAGCCGGGATGATCCGTCCGGATCGGTGACGAGTCGCGATTGCGCGGGGCGCACGGCGGCGTGATTATCCGGGCCCCGATGGTCACCACCCCTGACGCGCAGGACGATCGCCATGAACGACAAGATCGAGCAGTTCGCCGCCACCTGGGCCCACGAATCCGACGGCACCCAGAAGTGCCTCGACCGGCTCACCGATGCCTCGTTAGGTACGTCGGTCAACGCCGACGGGCGCACGATCGCGCGCCTGGCGTGGCACATCACGCAGACGATCCCCGAGATGATGGGGCGCACCGGCCTGGCGGTGTCGGGGCCCGGCGAGCACGAAGCGCCGCCGGCGCACGCCGCCCAGATCGCCGCCGCCTATCGCACCGCCGCCACGTCGCTCGTCAACGAGATCCGCGCCCGCTGGACCGATGCGTCGCTCGAGCAGCAGGACGAGATGTACGGCGAGATGTGGTCGCGATCGCAGACGCTGAGGGCGCTGGTGGCGCACCAGATCCACCACCGCGGGCAGCTGACGATCCTCATGCGGCTGGCGGGGCTGGCCGTCCCCGGGATCTACGGTCCCGCGCGCGAGGAGTGGGCCGGGATGGGGATGGAACCGCCGGCCATCTAGCGGCGCCCGGGGCGGACGAACGGGGGGAGGGGCATTGGCCCCTCCCCCCGTTCGTCATGAGAGCACACCAACGATCGGCAGTGTGCCCGGTGCGGGTGGCTCAGCCGCGACGGGGGCGATCCGATGAGGGCGGACTAACGCCCGGAAGGATCTCTTGCGGAGCGACCGCCCCGGCCCCCAGAGTGTGCGCCTCGCGCAGGCGCCCTGCGCGCCCTCCCCCCTGCACTCTCCGAGGTGCCATGTCCAACCGCACGTCCATCCGCGGCATCTTCGTGCCGCTCCTCGCGCTCCTCTGGGCCGCCCCCGCAGCGGCGCAGCAGGGGACGGGGACCGTGAGCGGCCAGGTGGCCGACTCCGCATCACGCGCCCCGCTGGTCGGGGCGGAGATCATCGTCACCGGCGATGCGGGGGCCGGTGTCCGCACCGTTCGTACCGGCGTCAACGGGCGCTACACCGTCGCCGGCCTGGCGCCCGGCGCGGCGACGGTGAGTGTCCGGCTGGTCGGCTTCGCCCCGCGCGCCCTTCGGGTCACGGTGCGCGCCAACGAGACGGTCACCGCCGACTTCTTCCTCCCCGCGCAGACGGCGCGGCTCGACCAGGTGGTCGTGACAGGTACGGGCGGGGTGACGCAGCGCCGCGCGGTCGGGAACGTCGTCGAGTCCATCGACGCCAAGGACGTGATGGCCGTTGCCCCGGCGCGCTCGGTGCAGGAGGTGATCGGCGCCCGCACCCCGGGGCTCATCGTCCTCCCCGCCGCGGGGCAGGTCGGGACCGGCGCCCAGCTGCGCGTGCGCGGCGTGGGCTCGCTCTCGCTCTCCAACGACCCGATCATCTACATCGACGGCGTGCGCATGGACGCGGCGCCGGCGCGTGGCCCGGTACAGCGCGGCGGCGGCGGCGCCTCGCGCCTCAACGACATCAACCCCGAGGACATCCAGTCCATCGAGGTCATCAAGGGGCCGGCCGCCTCCACGCTCTACGGCACCGAAGCCTCCAACGGCGTCATCCAGATCATCACCAAGCGCGGACGCACGGGGAAGCCGCAGTTCAACTTCACCACCCGCCAGGGGGCCAACTGGCTCGCCAACCCCGAGGGGCGCGCCGGGCTCCTGTACGGGCGCGACCCCGCCACGCAGGAGATCATCTCCTTCAACCTCTACCGGAACGAGATCGACAACGGCAACGGGCCGATCTTCACCACCGGCCAGAACCAGGGCTACCAGGCCGCCCTCAACGGCGGGACCGACGCCAACCGCTACTACATCGCGGCCTCGTGGGACCATGACGTCGGCGTGGTCCCGTGGAACTGGAACAAGAAGTTCTCCGGGCGCGCCAACGTCGACATCCTGGCCAGCAACACGCTGCGGCTGCAGGGGAGCATCGGGCACATCCGCGATCGCGTCCGCCTGGCGCAGCAGGCCATCGACGTCGACCCGTTCTCCCAGCTCCGCTGGGGGACGCCGCTCACCCGCAACACGGGGAAGCGGGGCTTCCTCAACTCGCCGCCCGAGGAGTGGAAGACCGCCGAGGCGCACGCCGACAACGACCGCACCACGCTGAGCCTCACGATGGAGTACTCCCCGATGACGTGGTTCACCAACCGCCTCATCACCGGGCTCGACGTGGGCGCCGAGAACAACTGGACGCTCTACCGCCGCCAGCCGTTAGGCAGCCTGGACTTCCTGGGACAGAACGGCCTCGGCGCCAAGAACGCCGCCCGCACCACCCGTTCGTTCCTCACCCTCGACTACTCGGGGAACGTGAGGTGGGGCTTCGGCGAGGACATCCGCCTGACCTCGTCGGTGGGCCTCCAGGCCTATCGCTCGGAGATCAGCACCATCGGCGCCACCGCCAACACCTTCCCCGCCATCCCGATCACCACCATCACCGGCGGCGCCACGCGCAGCGGGACCGAGGACTACCTGGCCAACGCCACCGTCGGGATGTTCGTGCAGCAGCAGGTGGCGTGGAAGAACCGCGTCTTCGTGACCGCCGCCGTGCGCGGCGACGACAACAGCGCCTTCGGCAAGGACTTCTCCGCGGCCTACTATCCCAAGGTCAGCGCCTCGTGGGTGGTGAGCGAGGAGCCGTGGTTCAAGGTCCCCTTCCTCGGCGAGACGCGCCTGCGCGGTGCATTGGGCGCGGCGGGGACGCAGCCGGGCACCTTCGACGCCTCGCGCCTGTACGACCCGAGCGTCGGCTACCAGAACAACCCGGGGCTCATCCCGTCGTCGTTCGGCAACCCGGCGCTCAAGCCCGAGCGCTCGCAGGAGCTCGAGCTGGGCTTCGAGACCACCCTCCTCAACGGGCGGGCCGACGTCTCCTACACGCACTACGGGCGTGACATCACCGACGCCATCGTCAACGTCCCCATTCCCCCCTCGGCCGGCTTCCCCGGCTCGCAGGTGGTCAACATCGGGAAGGTGAGCGGGTGGGGGAACGAGCTCGCCGTCAACGTCCGCCTCATCGAGGGGCGTCGCTTCGCGTGGGAGATGGGGACGCAGCTCGCCTCCAACGGCAACCGCATCGAGGACATGGGCGGGTCGCAGTTCCTCGCCGTCGGTGGTGGCGGCCAGGCGCAGAACCGCGTCGGCTACGGCATCGCCGACTTCTTCATGTACAAGCTCCGCTCGGCGAAGATCGACGACAAGGGAACCGTCCTCGAGTCCATCTGCGACGGCGGCCGTGGCAAGGGCGGCGTCGATCGCGGCGGCGCCGACGTCCCGTGCTCGCAGGCCCCGCGCGTGTACTGGGGGCACTCGCAGCCCACCTGGCAGCTGGGGGTCAACACCTCCGTCTCGCTCTGGGAGAAGCTGCGCCTCTACGCGCGCGTCGACGGCAACGGGGGCCACATCCAGTCCAACACCGAGATCCGCGCCCTGCACAACCAGGGGTCGACCCTTGCGGTGATCAAGCGCGACGACCCGTTCCTCCAGGTCTATCGCGCCATCGAGGCCGACGCCCCGGGGACGTATCGCGCCGGCTTCCTGCGCCTGCGCGAGGTGTCCGCCAGCTACAACCTCGCCCGCTCGCTCGTGCAGCGCATCGGCGCCTCCAACGGATCGCTCACCGTCGGCGGGCGCAACCTGATGATGCTCTGGACCCAGCAGGACGGGTGGGGGACCTCGCGCGACGGGATGATCAAGGTCGGCATCGCCGACCAGCGCGTGTGGGACCCCGAGATTCGCGCGGTGGGGCAGCTCTCCAACGGCTACCAGACCATCCTCCCCCCCACCGTGAGCTTCGTGACGACGCTCCGCCTCACCTTCTAAGCGACGGAGACGACGACATCATGCATCGGCATCACATGACCACGACTTCCAGGGGCGCCGTGCTGCGCCATCGAGCGGCCGCCGTCGGGGTGGCGCTCCTCTCCATCACCTCCGCGGCGTGCGACAAGCTGCTGAGCGTCGAGAACCCGGGGCGCGTCGCCGTCGAGGCGCTCGAGGACCCGGCGCTCGCGCCGGCCCTGGCCTACGCCTCGCTGCAGAGCTTCCAGTGCGCCTTCGGCCAGTGGGTCTCCACGGCCGGGATGCTCTCCGGCGAGTACTGGTCGGCCAACGGCTTCGTGAACAACCACATCTGGGAATGGCGCGGCGTCCAGGAGATCAAGAACGAGCCCGGCGCCTGCACCACCAGCCGCGCCGCCACCAACATGGGCTTCTACTCGCCCATGCAGCAGGCGCGCTGGCAGCTGGACGATGCGCACAAGCGCATCTCCGTCTTCACCGACCAGCAGGTGGCCAACCGCGCCCGCATCCTGGCCGAGATGCGCGCCTACGCCGGCTACACCTACGTGATCCTCGCCGAGTCGATGTGCGAGATGACGGTCGACAACGGGCCGAAGATGAACAAGGCGGAGGTGCTGGCCATCGCCGAGGCCCGCTTCACCGACGCCCTCGCCTCGGCGAACACCGCCAACGACGCCTCGCTGCGCAACATGGCGTACGTGGGGCGGGCGCGCACGCGCCTCGATGCCGGGAACCTGGCCGGCGCCGCCGCCGACGCGCAGCAGGTGACCGCCGGCTTCGTGCGCAACGCCGAGTTCTCCGAAACGACCCCGGCGCGCGAGAACCGGCTCTACAACCTCTCCGTCCGCAACGACTTCGTCTCGGTGACGCCGGCGTACCGGGGACTCACGCTCGAGAACGGCGCCCCCGACCCGCGCGTGAAGGTGGCCGACATGAAGCGCATCGGCCCCGACAACAACACCGCCATCTGGCAGCAGCAGAAGTTCACCGGGAGCGGTGCGGTATCGCTCCCGATCGCCTCGTGGGCCGAGGCGCAGCTGATCCTGGCCGAGGCGTCCACGGGGACCGCGCAGCTCGACGCCATCAACCGGGTGCGGGCGGCGCAGAACATCCCGGCGCTCGTCCCCCCGCCCGGGGCCGACATGATGTCCATCATCCTCGAGGAGCGGCGTCGCCAGCTGTTCAGCGAGGGACATCGCTATGTCGACATGCTGCGCAAGAACCTCCCGTTCCAGAGCGGGGTGAACCGGAAGGGGCAGACGTACAGCACCCTCACCTGCATTCCGCTGCCTAACGTGGAGACGCAGAACAACCCGAACTTCAAGTCGAGCTAGCGCGCGCGGCGGGTTGGTGAGTCGAGAAGGGGCGGAGCCGCGGTGGCTCCGCCCCTTCTCGCGTCATCCTGTCGGGTGGCGGTTGGCCCGCCCGCGAGGTTGCGCGCAGGCGGCCCTAAGGCGTGAGCCCGAACGCGGTCGATAGCCAGTCGAGGGCGTCGGCGCGGTCGAGCCGGTACACCCCTCCGGTCCCGACGCAATTGCCGTTGATGGCGAACGACGTCACCCCGCCCACCACGTTGCTGGAGCCGATGAAGTTGGGGCCCCCCGAGTCGCCGAAGCAGGTGCCGCCGGTGGACGCGTTGTTGGAGAGCATCAGCGAGTAGCCCCCCACGTAGCCGGTGTTGATCTGCACCAGCCTGGGCGTGGCCGACATCCGCACGCGTTGTCCCTCGACGAAGACGGGATTGATCCACTGCAGCCCGTAACCGACGGCGGTGAACGTCACGTTCTGCGTCCCGCGGGCGCGTGCCATCTGGTCGATGACGTTCAGCGGCGGGAGGGCGCCGTACGCCGGCATGCTCACGGGTGCATCGAGCACCACCATGCCCACGTCGTGGCGATAGAAGGCGTTCGGGTCGTAGCTCGGATGCGTATACGGCGTCCCCCCGACATCGCCGCTGAAGGGGTAGCCGTTCCCCGGGATCCCCGACTCCACGTCGGCGTCGAACCAGATCTCGGCATGGGCAGCCGGCGATTCGGTGCAGTGCCCGGCGGTGAGGAAGTGTGTGGGCGACACGAGGGTCCCCGAGCAGCGCCAGAGCGGGTTCCCGATCCCGCGGACATGTCCAGAGTGGCGCGCGTTGCGCATCGGGCCGGCGAGGGTGGGCCCCGCCTGGCGGCACGCCACGACACGTCACCGCGTCCCGGGCGGTCCCACATGGGCCCCTCGGCAGCACCGGTAGCGTCGCGCCTCCCCCGTGCGTACGATTGGCGACCGCAATGCCTGCGGGCCCGGACGCCATCCCTCTCACTCGCCGTCGTTCCGCGATCACGCCTCTCGCCATGATTCCCACTCGTCTCCGCACCGCGTTCGTCCTACCCCTCGTCCTGCTCGCGACGATCTCCGCCGCGTGCGCCCCCCGGGCCGGCGTGGAGAGCGGGGCCGTGGCTCCGGCTGGCGCCTACGACGTCGTGATCGAGAATGGCAAGGTCGTCGACGGGACCGGGGCGGCCTGGTTCTACGGCGACGTGGCGCTCCGGGGCGACCGGATCGCCGCCATCGGCCCCCGCGGCGCCTTCCGGACGGCGCGCGCCGCGCAGCGCGTCGACGCCACCGGGCAGGTCGTCGCCCCCGGCTTCATCGACATCCAGGCGCACTCCATCGCGCACTACATGATGGGCGACGGGCGCGCGCTCTCGATGATGACCCAGGGGATCACCACCGCCATCCATGGGGAGGGGTCCTCGTTAGGGCCGGTGAACGACAAGATCCTCGCCGCCGAGACCGACACCGCCACCCGGCGCATCCTGTCGCAGTTCACCGGGGCGCACGGCTTCGCGAAGTGGCTCGAATACATGGTGGGGCGCGGCGCCTCGCAGAATGTGGGGTCGTTCCTCGGCGACGGGACGGTGCGCGTCTACGCCAAGGGTGAGGAGGCGGGGCCGTTGACCGCCGCCGAGCGCGACACCATGAAGGCGATGGTCGCGCGGGCCATGGAGGACGGGGCCTTCGGCATCGCCAGCGCGCTGATCTACCCGCCCAACACCTACGCCAGCACCGAGGAGCTGGTCGAGGCGGCCCGGGCGATGGCGCCCTACGGCGGGGTGTACATCACCCACATGCGGAGCGAGGGGGACAAGTTCCTGGAGGCGATCGACGAGGCGCTGCGGATCGGGCGAGAGGGCGGGGTCCCCGTCGAGATCTACCACCTCAAGGCGAGCGGGCCGCGCAATTGGCCCAAGATGCCCCTGGCCATCGCCAAGATCGACTCGGCGCGCACCGCGGGGCAGGACGTCCAGGCCAACATGTACCTGTACCCGGCCGGGGGAAATTCCTTCGCCAGCTGCATCCCGCCCAAGTACGCGGCCGGGGGGAAGCTGCTCGACAACCTGCGCAACCCGGCGCTGCGGGCGACGATGGTCGCCGAGATGCACGCCATGGACGCCGGCTACGAGAACCTCTGCGAGATCGCGACCCCGGCCAACGTGATGGTGACCGGCTTCCGGAAGCCCGAGCTGAAGCGGTTCGAGGGGAAGCGGCTGAGCGAGATCGCCGCCGCCTTGGGCAAGGACTGGGCGGAGGTCATCATCGACCTCAACGTGGAGGAAGAGCTGGGGCTGGGGGAGATTCTCTTCCTGATGAGCGAGGAGAACATGAAGCTCCAGCTGCAACAGCCGTGGATCAAGTTCGGGACCGACGCCGGCTCGCAGGACCCCGCGACCGCGCGGGGGATGACGCACCCGCGGACGTACGGGAACTTCCCGCGCATCTTCGCCAAGTACGTGCGCGAGGAGCGGGTGCTCCCGCTGGAGGACGCCGTGCGCAAGGCATCGTCGGCGGTGGCGACGCGGCTCAACCTCACCGACCGCGGCGTGCTGAAGGTGGGGCTCAAGGCCGACGTCATCGTCTTCGACCCGGCGACCATCCAGGACCACGCGACGTTCGAGCAGCCGCACCAGCTGTCGACCGGGGTGCGCGACGTCTTCGTGAACGGGGTGGCGGTGGTGCGCGGTGGCGTGCACACCGGGGCCAAGCCGGGGGTGGTGGTGCGGGGGCCGGGGTATCGGCGGTAAGGGGGCTCGCTCTCGTGCGTCACGCCTGACGAGCCGACCACCCGGGCGGCTCGTCGCGGCACGCGGGCTGCGCACGGGCTGCGCGCGAACGTCAGCTGCGCTCGCCCCGCCCGACCATGGCCGCTGCCCCTCGCCCCGCCGCGCGCCCCGTTGCCCACGCCCACATGAAGTTGTAGCCGCCGATCGGCCCAAAGGCGTCGAGCGCCTCGCCGCACACGAAGAGCCCAGGGTGCCGGCGGCTCTCCAAGGTGCGGGTGTCCACCTCGCCCAGGCTCACCCCGCCGCCCGTCACCTCGGCCTTCTTGTAGCCCTCATCGCCGCTCCACGGGAGCGTGCCCCGCACCAGCATCTCGACGAGCCGCTTCCGTTCCGCGCGTCGCAGTTCGGCCAGCGGGCGCGTGTGGTCGACCTCCGCCTTCGCGAGGAGCACCAGCGCGAGCCGCTCGGGGAGATGGGCGCGCAGGGCCCCGGCCACCGTGCGTGGCCCGTGCGGGCGCAGCGCCGCTTCCCACTCCTTCTCACCCAGCTCGGTCCACTGCACGATGAGCCGCGCGCTCGAGTCGCCTTCCAGCCGCGAGCGCGCCACCACGTGCGACACGTCGAGCGCGGCTGGGCCGCTGTAGCCGTGGTGCGTGAAGAGGAAGCCCCGCTTGGACGTGGCCGCGCGGTGCGCGTCGATGGCCGACAGCGTGACCTCGAGCGAGACGCCGCTCAGCGCCGCGAAGGTCGCGTCGCGCGAGGTGATGGGGGTGAGCGCCGGATAGGTCGGGTGCAGCACGTGGCCGAGCGCGCCGAGCAGGCGCAAGCCGATCCCGTCGCTCCCCGTCGCGGGGACGCTCAGTCCGCCAGTTGCAACGACGACGGCGTCGGCCTCGACCGGCGACGCGCCGTCGATGGCGATCGCCCACCGTCCGGCGTTCGGCGCGAAGCCGGTCACCAGGGTGTCGAATCGGATGTCGACGCCTTCACGCCGCGCCTGCGCATGGAGCCCGTCACGCACGTCGCGCGCCTTGTGCGAGGCCGGGAAGCGCTTCAGCGACTCGCGCTCCTCGGCGAGCGGGATGCCGATCGCCTCGAAGAAGCGCACCTGCTCGTCGAGCGGCCACGAGCGCAGCATCTTGCGCAGCGTGTTGGGCGAGGAGTCGGTGACGAAGCGCGACTCGTCCACCTCGAGCGGCAGGATGTTGCAGCGCCCTCCGCCGCTGATGAGGATCTTGCGCCCGCCGTCGCGGGTGCGCTCGAGCAGGGTGGTGCGCGCCCCGTCGCGCGCGGCGAAGATTGCCGCCATCGTTCCGGCCGCCCCCGCGCCGATTACCACGACATGTCGCATGGGGGGAGAATAGCGACCATGTGCGGGCGCCGCTTCCCCGGTCAGGTGACGGACGCCCCCAATGGGAGTGGCCGGCCTACGGAGCGCTGGATGCGTCCGGCGTCGTGCCGGGCCAGCCGGCGTCAAGCCTCACGCCATGCGAGCCGCCGCTACCCTCTCGTCATGCAGGGCGGAAGCACGATGCCGAGGCGAAAGGGGGTCGATGGCGGCGGAGCGAGGGCGCCGCGCATTGCGCCCGTTCGTCCCCCGCCGCAACGTCTCGCCGTCACCCCGTCTCCGCCAATCGCACTCCGCCGCATGCGCGCAATCCGCCCCCTCATCGCCCTCGTCCTGGGTGCCTGCACCTCGGGCCCCGCCGGCACCACCATCACCAATGTCCGCATCGTCGACGGCACGGGCGCGGCGGCCGTGAGCGGTGCGGTGCGCTTCGTGGGCGACACCATCGTGGCCGTGGGCGCCGTGCACCCCGCCGCCGGCGATTCGGTCATCGACGGCGGCGGCCTCGTCCTCGCTCCGGGCTTCATCGACACCCACTCCCACCACGGCGGCGGACTCCTCGAGACGCCGGACGCGTTAGGCGCGGTGAGCCAGGGGATCACTACCATCGTCTCGGGCGCCGACGGGAGCCATCCATTCCCGCTCGCCAAGCGCATCGACACCCTCGCCAAGGTCGCCCCCTCGGTCAACGTCGCCTTCTACGCCGGCCACGGGACGCTGCGCGAGCAGGTGATGGGCGGCGACTTCAAGCGCAAAGCGACCCCCGCCGAGGTGGACTCCATGGCCGTCCTCCTCCAGCAGGAGCTCGACGCCGGTGCCCTCGGCCTCTCCACCGGGCTCGAATACGATCCGGGGATCTACTCCGGCCGCGCCGAGGTCATCGCGCTGGCCAAGGTGGCGGCCAGGGCCGGGGGGCGCTACGCGAGCCACATCCGCAGCGAGGACCGCTGGTTCTGGGAGGCCATCGACGAGATCATCGCCGTGGGGCGCGAGGCCAGGCTCCCCGTGCAGGTGAGCCACATCAAGCTGGGGATGATCCCGCTGTGGGGGCAGACGGACTCGCTCCTCCACGTGCTGGGCGCGGCGCGCAACAGCGGCATCGACATCACGGCCGACATCTACCCGTATCCCTACTGGCACTCCACGCTCACCGTCCTCTTTCCCAAGCGCGACTTCGGCAACCGCGCCGAGGCCGGGAAGATCCTGCGCGAAATCGCCAGGCCCGAGGGGTTGCTGATCGGGCGCTTCGAGGCCAATCCGGCCTACAAGGGGAAAACGATCGCCGAGATCGCCGTGATGCGGAAGGAGGACCCGGCGAGCACGCTGATGGGGCTCATCCGCGAGGCGCAAGCGTGGGAGAAGGCCAATCCCGGCAAGGACGGCGAGAGCGTGGTGGCGACGAGCATGTCGGAGGCCGACGTGTCGAAGCTCATCGCCTGGGAGCAGGCCAACATCTGCTCCGACGGCGCCCTGGACGGGGCACACCCTCGGGGGTTCGGCGCCTTCACGCGCGTGCTGGGGCGGTATGTGCGCGAGCAGAAGGTCCTCACGCTCGAGGAGGCGATCCGCAAGATGACCTCCCTCTCGGCGGCGCACGTGGGAATCAAGCGGCGCGGGACCATCGCCGCTGGGCAGTACGCCGATCTGGTGCTCTTCGACCCCGCGACCGTGATCGACCGCGCGACGCCGGCGGAGCCGCACCTGGTGTCGGAGGGGATACGGCGGGTGTGGGTGAACGGGAAGGTGGTGTGGGCCGACGGCAGGACCGTCGCCAGCCGCAGCGGGCGCGTGATCAGGCGGGCGGACCGTTAGGTGTCGTCGTCGCGCCGCCCGACACCTTCGGCGCGATACGCCTCCAGCACCTCGCCCGAAAAGCAGGCGAAGACCACCCGCTCCACGTCTCCCCGCTCCGCCGCCGCGCGGGCCTCGCGCACCGCGATCTGCGTCGCCGCCTGCAACGGGTAGCCGAAGATTCCCGTGGAGATGGCGGGGAAGGCGATGCGCGTGATGTCGTGCGCGCGGGCGAGGGCGAAGACGGCGCGGTAGGCGCGGGCCAGGAGCTCCGGCTCGCCGTGGTGTCCTCCATGCCAGCGAGGGCCCACGGCGTGGATGACGTAGCGTGCCGGGAGCGCGAAGCCCGGGGTGATGCGGGCGTCGCCGGCGGGGCAGGGGGCCACGCGCTCGCACGCCACCGCCAGCTGCGGTCCCGCCGCGGCGTGGATGGCGCCGCAGACCCCGCCGCCAGGGGCGAGCGATTCGTTGGCGGCGTTGACGATGGCGTCGACGTCGAGACGGGTGATGTCGGCGAGGACGGCGGTCAGGGGGGCGGTGGGGGCGGTCAGCATCGTTTGGACTTGAATTCAGCAGGGCGGCAATCGAGCCCGCCCGCCGGCCAAAGCCCGCGCCCTTCAGTGCGGGCGGTACGCTCCGCGCCGTCCAGCGCGACGCGGTATCGCGCCGTGCGGCCGTAGGGGTACGCCACTGCCCACCCCATCCGCGCCATCACCCAGTTGACCATGATCTCGTCGCTCCAGACATAGGCGAGGCGGCGGCTGTACCGGTCCTGGTTCTCGACGTCCAGTTCTAGCTCCACCACGGAGCCGACCGGAATGAGCGAGGTAAGCGCCGCTGTGGAAACGGCGAACCAGGGCGATTGCGCGCGCTCGGGCGCGTCGATCCCGATCAATCGCACCTCGCCGAGCTCGCGACACTCGATGCCATCGCCGTCCACAATGTGCGACACCGTGCAGCGCTCGAGCGTTGTGGTGGGGCGACGTGGAGATGCCGGGTCACGGAGGGCGGCGAGGAACGACGTCGGCTGCTCGGTGCCCTCGCCGGACAGCGGTCGGGGTCCGTGCTCGAGCCTAGCCGCCCCTTTTGCTCCCCCCGCACATACCCGCCCCCCCGCCGGCCGATACCGCCGCGCCTTCGCGTCCGCCTCGCTCACGTAGAAGCCGCGCGCCGTCGTCCCGTAGGGCGGCGTCCCCGGGCAGTGGTATACCCCGGAACGTGGATTCACCCACACGCGCACCGCGGAGCTATCCGCGGAGGCCTGCGACGAGGCGCTGGTCGCGGCGCAGGCCACCAGGAGGAGGGCGACGGCAAGCGGAGTGTGGCGACGGGTCATGCTGGCAATCTCCACGCTGCGGTTACCTACGGGACGACCATCACGCGCTACCGCTTCACCCCTCGCGCCGTGACCGAGTCCACCATCACCCGCCCCCGGTCGTCGAGCCGCGCATGGAACTCCCCGATGCGCCGCACATAGCCGATCGTCTCCTCGTGCCGCCACCGCTTCACCTTCGGGGCGACGGTCTCGATGCTCGGCCACGATCGGGGGTCGAGCCTCGACGCTCGCGCCTCATCCTGCGCATTGAGCACCGTCCTGCGCCCGGCGTTGTAGCTGGCGAAGGTGAAGGCGCGCGTGTCGGCGATCACCGAGTCGCCCTCCCAGCGCGTCCAGAGCGCCCGGTCGTACGCAATGCCGGCAGCGATGTTCATCTCCGGGCTGTCGATGCGCTGCAGGTCGGGGTTCCTCGACCGGATCTCGTTGAACGTCGCCGGCATCAGCTGCATCACCCCGCGCGCCCCCACCCAGCTCCTGGCCTTGGGATCCAGGTTGCTCTCGGCCATCCCCTGGGCCTTGAAGATGCGCCAGTCGAAGGCGGGACCGAAGTAGCGCTTGCTGTACTTGCGGAAGGCGTCGTCGTAGCGGTCGGCGGGGCGACGGGGCTGGGCCGGCGCGTCGCGAGGGGCGAGCGCGACGAGTGCCGCCAGGAGCAAACCGGCGCGCAGGATCGCCCCCGGCACAATGCCGTTCCGTGACAGCAGGGAGCCGCACACGGCGCTCATGCTCCTAGTTGAGCGCCCCGCCGATCACGATCGCCACCGAGATGAAGATGGCGGCGATGAACAGCCCCACGGCGACGTTTCCCTTCCTGAGTTCATCCTCGAAATCGACCTTGGGTGTCAGGAGATCTATGACGCGGTAGGCGACGAACATCATCGCGACGCCGAGGGCGGCGTAGAGGAAGTTGAGGGCGACGATGGACCACTGCATGCCAGTGACCGAGGTGAGGGTGGCTGGAAGTTGCCGCCGGGGGCGCCGGAGGGAAGGGGGGGGGCGTCATCCAGCTTCCGGGCCGTCACCGCCCCGCCGGACCTAACGACGCTGCAGCTCGTACATCACCGACCAGATGTCGCCCAGCGCGTGGTGATACCCCGCGCCGTCATCGCCCTGGTACTTCTCCACCTCGTCCTTGAAGTTGTCGTAGTCGATCTCCTCGGCGAGCGCCGCCGCGACGCGCGTCCACGCCGCCTTGCCGACGAAGAGGCGGAAGGCGTAGTCGCTGCGCTTCGTCTCGACGATCTCGCACCCCTCGAGCTCGTCGGGGAAGCGCGCCGTGAGCGCCTCGAGGTGCGGGCGAAGGCGGGCGCGGACCATGATACGGGAGGGGTCGACGGGCTGGCCGTGGGCGCCGTCGCCCTGACGGGCGCAGACGGCCGAAAAGAATCCGTGCTTCGTGAAGAGCCACATGTCGCGATTCGGATGGGTGTGAAGGCGAATGGTTACCGGGGGGGAGGCGCCGGCGGCGACATTATCGGCCCGACGCCACTTCGTTTGCCGCCATGGACCTGCCGTACTATACTCGGCCAAACCGAGCGCCTTGCCAATGACCACAAAGGAGCTCCTCCATATCCAGCCGCCGCGCGACACGCACGGATTCAGCAAGCTGGCGCCGGACCTGGTGGCAGAGGAGCTGTCGCGCGACGAGTGCCCGGGCAAGGTGCTGCCGGGGTTTGCGTGCACGGTGGCGGAAATACTCTAGCCGTGGACGCGACCGAAGTACCGCTTCACCCCTACACGCCAGCGGTGACGCGCCCTCGCGCGGCTGCCACGTGAACGACTCGGCCAGGATTTCGGGCTCGTCGATTCCCGGACGCCAGCGCTCGACCAAGCGATTGGCCGGGTCGACGATCCACTCCTCGGGGACCCCCGCCTGAGCCAGTTCGGGGGTGCCCCGCGGGTGGCGCCACGACGGCGCCGGCGTCACCAGCAGCTCCCCGTCCACCACCTCGTACCGGTGCTCGTTGTCGGGAAGGACGTTCCGTTCCTCCATCGTCCAGATGCGATGGGTGAGGTTCGAGAGAACCGACGAGGGCGCCGGCATGACCACGGCGTACGCTCGGCGCAGTTAGGGAGGCAAGGGGGCATGCTCCACGGTGGGGGCGATCCCGTGGCCGGACCGTACCATTTCCCGACGATTGGTGCCGAATCGTGTACTCGCTGACTACCGTGCCCCCTCCCCCAGTACATCCCCTCGCGGCTTCTCCCACCCCGGGATCCATCGCGGGCACGCCTCGCCCGGGCGCGACACCACCGTCGTGAACGATCCCTCGCCGCTTCCGAATCGCAGGTCGTACATCGTAACGACTCCGTTCGCCCCGCGTTCCCACACCGGGACCCGGATGAACTCCAGCGCTGCCGCCAGCTCGCATCGCTCGGCCGCGAGGGCGCGCAGTTCGGCGACCGGCGCGCTCCACGTGCGCCCCCAGCCGATCGCCGGCGAATCGCTGCGGTCCGCCCGTGAGGCCTCGGCCGCATCCCCGCGCCTCACGTTGCCGCACGCGCTCGCCGTCAAGAGCGCCGGCACCGGCGCCACCGTGGCGGTGGTGGCCGAGTAGGTGCCGTCGTATTCGGTGACGACGATGGCCGCCAGGCACAACGGGTTCCCCGGCGCCGGGGTGAGTACCGCGTCGCGGAGCGGCGCGCCGACCGCCCGTACCACGGCCTGCCGCCCCAGCGCCGACCCCGTGAAGGAAATTGCCTCGAACGCTCCCCACGCCACGAGCGCCCAAGTCGCCCGGCGCGAGGGCGCCAGCTGCCAGCTCACCAGCGTCCAGGCAATGGCCCCGATCGTGAGTACCGCGGCCACGTTGTGCCCCACCATCTCCACCCGCCACGCCGCCACGAGGATCGTCAGCAGCAACGCCCCGCTCAGCAGGCGTCTCAGCGTCCCGCGAGCGATGAAGAGGAGCGGCCCCAGCGCCGCGATCCAGAGCCACGGCTCGATGATGAAGACCGCGTCGCCGTAGATCCACCGCGCGCTCAGCGGCCACCACGGATGCACGCCGTAGTTGTTGGTGTAGTCCAGGGCTACGTGCGAGAGCGAGGCGATGAGCGAGAGCCCGAGCAGCGTTCGCGACCACGGTTGGGCGCGCAGGTCGCGGCGGTACAGCAGCGTCACCCCCCACGCCGCCAGCCCCGCCACGATGGTGAAGAGGACCGTGTGCGTGTGTCCGCGGTGGTGAAGCAGGTAGCCCAGCGGACCGATGCCGAGTACGTCGCCCGAGTAGGCGATGTCGAGGTCGGGGAGCTCGGCCAGGACGATGCCGAGTGTGTAGGCCGTGGGGCGAAAGGCGACAGGCGGGGGCGATGGGGCGCGCGCCACACGCTGCCAGGCGGCTTCGGCGAGGAGGGCGCCGGCGAGGGCGTGGGTGATGTTGTCCATGGAGGGGAGAACGGAGGCGCGCGCCTGGGCGTCAACGCGCCCAGAGGGTGCTCATGGGGAGGGCATGGAGTCCCTCTCCGAACGGGGCGGAGGTCTCGCCATCGTACAGCACCACCCCGGCCGAGAATCGCCGCCCCGTGGCCTCGCGCAGCTTCCGCAGCCCGCGAAAATCCGCGTCCGTCACGGTGGCCGCGGCTTTCACCTCTATCCCGGCCACGCGCGCACCGCACTCGAGCACGAGGTCGACCTCCACACCATCTCGATCGCGGAAATGGTAGAAGGTGACCGTTTCGGGGTGCCAGCTCGCCTGACGCCGCAATTCCTGAAAGACGAATGTCTCGAGCAGCGGGCCGAACGCCGACCGATCCGCATGGAGTGCGGTCGCGTCGAGTCCGAGCAGCGCGCAGGCGAGACCCGTGTCGCCCATGTGCAGCTTGGGCGTCTTCACCAGGCGCTTGAGCCGATTGTAGTGCCAGGGGGGAAGGGTGTCGATGAGGAAGACGCGCTCGAGCAGCGTCACGTAGTCCTTGATGGTCGGGCGGGTGAGGCTGAATGGGGCGGCGAGCTCGCTGATGTTCAGCGTCTGCGCCGTGTTGGCCGCGGCGACCGCGAGCAGACGAGGGAGCGCGTCCAGCGCGCTGATCCGCGACATGTCGCGTACGTCCCGCTCGACGAGCGCGTCGACATAGTTGCGATACCACGCCGCGCGGCGACGCGGTTGCGCACGCTGCAGTGCGGCGGGATATCCGCCAGCGACAACTCGCTCGACCAGCTCTCCGGCCAACCGACGGCTTCGGGGCCGCCTGAACGAGCCGGTGAAGAGGGCGTCGATGAAGTGAGGTTCCGTGCGCGCGATCTCGCCCTGCGACAGCGGATGCAGGCGCAAGATCTCCATCCGTCCCGCGAGCGAATCCGAGAGTCGTGGGACTAGCAGGACGTTGGCCGATCCGGTGAGGATGAATCGCCCGGGCGTGCGCGCGCGATCGATCGCCGCCTTGAGGGCCGAGAAGAGGGTGGGGACGTGCTGGACCTCGTCCAGGATGGCTCGTCTGGGGAGATCGGCCACGAACCCGATCGGGTCCGCGCTGGCCGCCGCGCGCGCCACGTCGTCGTCGAAGGTGGTGTACTGGTAGCCGAGCCGGTCGCCCACCGAGCGTGCGAGGGTCGTCTTCCCACTCTGCCGCGGCCCGTGGATCAGGACCGCGGGGGAGTCGGCGAGCGCCTCGGTGAGACGCTCCTCGGAGTAGCGTGGATAGGCAGTAGTGCCGGACATGCCGCGGATCGTAACACAGGAGCGCGGCAGATTGCAAGGTTAGTATACGGCAGAATGAAAGGTTGGCGGGCGGCAGATTGAAAGGTGACTACGGGCGGTTGTCGTCAGGAGATGCGGGTGCCGCCCTGCTGGGTGATCGGCCCAGGTGCTTGTCGCACCGCCGCTCACCCAGCAAGGGGAGACCACTGGACGCCGCCTCTCGCTGGGCCGAGTGCGAACGCTCGGCGGCGCGCTTCGCCGCCGCGCGGACGCCTAGCTGTTGATGACGAAGAGGTTGTTCACTGCTTCGCCGCGAGGCGCTGGAGCGGGGTGAGGAAGTGGAGCGCGGTATGACGGCGCTCGGTGTTGTAGAAGCGAAGGTACGCGGGTAGGGCGCGGGTGCGATAGACGGAGCGGCCGTAGGCGTGCGCATACGCCCACTCGTGGAGCAGGGTGCGGATGAAGCGTTCGGCCTTGCCGTTGGTCTGGGGCCGGTAGGGACGCGTGAAGTAGTGCCGGATCCGGTGCGCCTTGCAGGCGGCCGCCAGGGCCGCGCTCCGGTAGTTGCCGCCGTTGTCGGTGAGCAGGCGGCGGATCGTGACGCCGTGGGCGGCATACCAGGCGTAGGCCCGCTGCAGAAAGCCCGCGGTGGTCTCGCCCTGTTCGTCGGCGAGCACTTCCGCGTAGCCCAGGCGCGTGCAGTCGTCGATGGCGACATGGACATACTCCCAGCCGATCCCGCGTACGCGGGTCGTGCGGTCGCCGTGCATGCGATGGCCGACGCGGCCGATCTTCCCCAGCTTCTTCACGTCGAAGTGGACGAGCGTGCCGGGGCGCCGGCGCTCGTAGCGCTGCACCGGCCGGGGCGGTTCCAGGCGCGCCAGCCGGTTGAGGCCGTGGCGCCGCAGGATGGTCACCACCGTGGACACGGCCAGCGCGTAATGCTGCGCAATGCGGAGCGAACTCCAGCGCTTGCGGCGTGCGCGGAGGATCTGGCGCCGCTGGTGCCGGGGGAGTTGTCGTGCGATCCGGCGGGGGCGCGAGGAGCGATCCGTGGTGCTCCGCGCCGTCACCTCCCCCAGCTCGCGGCAGCGACGGACCCACTTCCACACGGTCCGGACGGACACCCCACACCCGTGGGCGACAACGGGCGCGCGTTCGCCCGCGAGGACGCGCTGGACCGCGAGGGCTCGCCCCCGCGGGGTCAATCGTGCATGCTTGTGGACGTTCACTGAGCCCTCTGGCAGTTGCCGGTTGTGGTCTCGACAACTCCAGCTTGCCCTGCTACGGCTCAGTGAACAACCTCCTCGTCAATTACACCTAGGGAGCCTTCAAGTCGAGCGTGGCCAGGGAACTGGCGGCGAGCTTCGTCAAGGTGCGCCTGTGGTCGCAGGACGACCTGCTCGAGGACTTGCTGTCAAATTATGAGAAGCTCGATGACGAGCTGAAGGCAGAAGCGCCGCAACGACGCATCTGGATCGTGGCGGCACCCGACGAGGGGATCTGAGCATGGTCTACCACGCGCACTCCGGTAGGCTCGCTTCTCACGCCTTCAGCGAGGAGTAATCCGCCGGGGGCCTCGATCAGTCTACACCCGAACGCGTCGCGCGCTCAACTCGATGGGTGGGTCTGGCAGCGAATGTGCGATGTGGTATGCATCATCACGCAGTCATCCTCTCCCTGATGCGCTTGAGCACAGCCGTTGGGGTCTCCCTAACGTCACGCGCGGTGAACTCGAGTACCCGGTAGCCTGCCCCCGCGAGCGTGAGAGCTCGCGCTCGCTCGCGCTCATCGCGTGGCTGCTCCAACTCCGTCAGGGCGCGCACGATCACGGCGAGGCGATGGGCCTGCGGTTCAGCCAAGACGAAGGTCGGCGTCTCGTTCCCAACCTTCGGGTGCACTCTCGGGACCCACCCCTCCATGGTCATCCAATTGAAGAGCGAGAGCTCTTCGATGATGCCATTGCGGAGTACATCCACGTCGTCGAGATAAGCGGCTAAGTCCCCCAGGAGCCCGCTCTGTTTCCTGCAATAGTCCAGATTGGCCACGACGATCAGCCCGTCCTTCGCACGAGTCAGCGCGACATTCAGCAGATTCGGTGGTTGTTCGACCCACCGACTGGTTCCTGACTCAACGCCGTCACTAACCACCGCGCTAAAGACGATGACCTGGCGCTCATCTCCCTGAAATCCGAAAGCGGTGTTCACGTGCACCTGTTCGGGTACGCCAGACTCCCTGAGGAGCACACCGATGCGCTCCTTCTGTCCGGCGAACGGCGTGACGACCCCCAGTTCACGTGGTTCGATGCCGGTCGCCAGGACGGTCCGTACGACCTCAAGGACAGCCCTGGCCTCCTGTTCGTTCACCCATGAGCCTCCGCTCTTCCGGTACGGACGTCCATTTACATGCTTGTGGGAGATTCCCTGTCTAATGGACGAGGAAGCGGGCCCTGAAGGTGGTCGCCGCAGGATGAGCTTCCGTTGGTAGACGTAGCGATTCGCAAAGCCGATGATCAGCGGATCGCTTCGATAGTGCTCATCGAGCATGATGACATCCGCTGCACCTCTTGGAAGCGCTTCCCGCGCCACGGAAAACAAGTCTCGGCGATCGTGGCCGTACTCGAGCAGGAACCGTCGGACGTCGTGTTCCTCGGCCAAATGCCGCTCTTCGCTCGGCCCAACGACTGTGATTGCGGGAAGCTGCTGCGGATCACCGATGACGACCAATCGCTTCGCTCTGTAGAGCATGGGGAGCAGGTTGGTCAGCGTGCACTGCGACGCTTCATCGATTACCACCAGATCGAACAGCTGCGGAAGAAGCGGAATGGAGCGCGTGGTCTGTGCGGTGGTGATCCACACCGGAGCCACGCGCAGTGCCTGGCGAAAGACGTCTCCGTGCGCGGTGAGGTCACCCTGCCCGCCATCCCCCGCAAGATGCTTGAGCGTCGTGACCGCCTTGAGCGCATCGACCTCGGTATGAAGTCGCTGGAGCCAGGCGCTACGCCCTTCATCCATTGCGGACTGTGATAGCTCCGCTTGCAGCTCATCCAGGCGAAGCCTGATGCCCTCCGGCAGGAACGGGGCGAAGCGCTCCTGCAGCTGCGATATCGGCCACTCGTTGTCTGTCGAGAGGATGCCGTCAACTTCCTCGCGAATGCCGGCGGACGCGCTGCCGGGGGGTATGGATGCAGCCGCTTCTCGAAGGCGCTCCGACGCCAGGGTTCGCTCGACGTGTATCGCCTTGAGCAGCCCGGGGCGGTCACCGTCATAGAACGCCGTCCACTCGACGACCCACGCCCGCAGCATGGACAGGCGCGCTTCAAAAGCACTCCTGTCCGGCCAATCGGCTTGGTCAGTCGGTAGACTGAGCACGTACTCACCGCGTGACGACCACGCGGCTTGGCGACGCTCTGCCTCGGAAGGAATCGCATCGCGGCGACTCGCCGCGCGCATCGATTCGTCTTGGCGAAGCACGGCGTCGTGAACCGACTCGCACAACTGCATCAGGGGGCCCGACTGCAGATACTCATGCGCGATCTCCAGCACCCGAGACGTTGGGGCCGTTGTGAGCGCTGTCATCGCGGTATCGACGTCCTTCCCTCGCTCGGACATCCACGTGGCGAGGAGCGTTCCTCCGTGCGTCAATTCCGTCCAGCTCGAACCAACGAGCGCGAGCCGCTTTCGAAGCTCCTCCCGGCTCTCTCTCGCACGCCATCCGTGATCCGCGTCAAGGGCTGCTTGAGCAAGCGCACGCAACTCCTCGGCGATAGCCAGCCAACCCTCGATATCAAGCGGCGAGCGCGGAGGCGAGATACCAAGGGAAAGCAGTGTTGGGGCGAGCGCCGCAAGTCTGGCGGCGACCTCTGATGCGGCAGCGGTGGCTGGAACTAGTCGCTCACGGGCCTCCATGAGCCTGAGCAGGCTCTCCAGGACGTCCGCCAGTCGACTACGCCCCGCGTCATTGAGCGCTCCGACGCTCCTCCAGACGTCGAGGGGGAGGTCTGGACGTAGGGATGCCTCGATGACGGCCTGTTGGCGACGCACGCGCCGACGTGTGAGCCAAGCGACAGGGTGGTAGGACGAGTGCGGAAGGGCAAGCAGCTCGGCATGAAGCGACAACCACCGGCGAAGCCCGTCGGGAGGAATGGACGGCTCGGTGACATGCGGAGGCCAGCCCGCGCCGACAAGGGCGTGTCGCCGTTCGACGTGGAGAGCGCGCGCTTCATCAGCGGTTGCGACCGTGGTCCTCAGAGCCGGCAACAGTTCCACGACGCTCGCGAGCACCGTGCGCGCCGTGTCTACGAACGCCAGTGCATGTGTCGACGAGGTCCATCGATCCCACGCTGTGGACCACTCCTCATCAGCGAGCAGACGTGCCCCCTGCGCAGTGACAGTCTCACGAGCGGCCAGCATCCAAGCGCGGAGGCTGCTGTCGATTGAGGAAAGCTGTGGGACGGACTCCTGGTCCGTGAACGAGGAAGGTGAGACCGCGCACTCCGTCAGCGCCTTGAGATAGTGGTCCCGCGCCCCCCTCGCCTCGTCGTCGAGTCTCTCGCGCTCGGCGGTATCGAGTGGAACCTGGTCGCGAAGTGCCGCGACCTGCAGCAACCACTGCTCGGTGCTGCGAAGCACGTCTCGCGCCGCCGTCGGCGAAATCGGTAGCCCCGTAATGAGCCGAAAACGATCAGACAGGACCTCCAACCTCTGCTGCAGGTCGGCGTACATGCGCCGCGAGCGACTGAAAGTGGATAGGGCCGAAGCCAGCGCCTCTTCAACCTGCTGGGGTGTGCCTGAATCGAGATGCCCTCGCAGAACCTGTCGCTCCTCAAGGAGAGAGCCAACGAGCGCCTTGGACCATTGCGCCTTCTGCGACGTCGTGGCTCCAGCGGACTGAATGATGCGTCGCAGCGCAGTCGCAACGTTGTTGCTAGGGCCACTCCCGGCCCGGATGGCCACCGGGCTGTCCTCGTCAAATGGAGCGAGGCGTTCCGCCACCACGCTCACGGCCTTGTTGTTATTGCTGGCGAACAGGACCGACTGCCCGCGGGCCCACGCGTTGAGAAGCAGCGACACGACCACTTGGCTCTTGCCGCAACCGGGTGGCCCGGAGACCACCGTGACCGGCTGTCCGCCAAGCATGGCGCTGACTGCGCGTTCTTGCGCAGTGTTGAGCGCCACGAACGGAAGCACCTCCGCATGTCGCGGCGTCGCTGGCTGCGCGATCGGGCGAAGTAGCGAGAGACCGCCAACCTCGGACGGCTTCTGCAGCACCAGTAGGCGCTCGAGCTGGTCGTAGTCGCGGATGAGGTGTCGATTGTAGGGACCAACACTCGTGGGGGGGCTGAACAGCACCCATCCAGTAGGCGGTGTGGTCGGAAACGCTCGCCGTGGGTCGAGTTCGAAGCGAGACTCGACTTCCGGAATGAGACGTACCAAGGCACGATACAGCGCATCGTGCGCGGGCGAGCCGTCTTGCTTGAGAATCCGGCGCGCTTCCACGAGAGCCTGAGCGCTCAACGCGTCTGGCTCCAGGTCGGGCCGTAGTTGCCAGCGATCGAGTCTCTGGTGCACAGGCGGACTCAGTACCCACGTGTCGCCAGACGGGCGAATCTCCAGGCCGCCCTCTCGCTCGTTGATGGAGACCTCACGGTAGAAGAGGGGCTGCCAGGAGCTCTTCAACTTCGAGCCGAACGTCGCACTCCCGACGAAGCACGGGCCACCGAGGAAGATCGTCTCGAGCTTCCCCTGATGCAGCAGCTGCCGCCACGGCCCACTGTTCAGTTGAGCCGCCTCGATCTGCCATGGCCCGTCCAGCTCCAATGGGACGAAGGCCTGCACGCTGCTCCACCTCTCACTCGTGCTGGAACTCGCGTCGAGCGCCCAGAAGCCCTCCTCTGCACGCCGAACGATGGCACGATGGAATGCGACTAGCTTCGGCCACGGAATCTCGAATTCGTTCTCCACAGCGATCACTCCCTCTCGAATCCCTGCCCCGCAAACCGCAACGTCCTCCCATTCTCCATCACGATCCGCACGACATTCTCCGGCACACCACCAGGCACCTCCGCTGAGATCTCCAGCGTGACCGTGACCTTCGCTCCGTCGAGTCCCGCCAGATGCGAGATGACCTCCTCAGCGATCTTCCCCGCGTCTCGCCCAACTCGCGCTGCCTCGAGAGTGACAGTCCCGTAGTACCGCTTGGGCAACGCGGGCGGGGTTGGAGGAGGCGGCACGGATGGCCGGCCGCGACCACCACCGCCCGGTTCGACTCCCAAGCCCTCCGGAGGCGTTGGCCTCGGTGGTTGTCCGCCCGGTTGAACACGATCGAGCTGCTCCCGCGCCGCGCTCGGCTTGACGAGAAGGCCCGCTCCCTCAACCGCGATCGACTGCACCTGTTGCCCACAACGAAGCCCGCGATATCGCTTCCCCGTCTGGTCGTAACTCTCCGCGAACGCGAACGTATCCGTCTCCCAGGTGAGCAACGCCACCCCGTCGCGCGCGGCTCGCACCAGCACCTCCGCCCCAGCGAGCCTCGGCAAGTAGGGGTACTTCGCGAAATCCTCGACCAGCTGACGCACCTCGACGTGATCGCCGCGCCACAGCGGCACGTCATCCATCCGCATCCGCAGCACGGTTGACCCGAGCGCGCCTATCAGCGTCTCCTCGCTCTTGAGCTTCCGGCTCGCCCGCACTGCGAGCGCATCGCTCCCCGTCAGCTTCGCCGCGCGCAGGGAGATGGGCTCCTGCGGCGTCGCCTGCTCGGGGATGATCAGCCACTGGTACGCCTCGGGGAGGCGCGCGGTCACGGTCGATTCGGCGGTCCTGCGCTGCGACTCGGCCTGGCGTTGTTGGAACGGTGTCAGGTTAAGCGTCTCCTTCTCCGCCAGGATCGACTCCCACGCGAGGTACTTGCGTACCGCCTCGTCGAGGTCCTGCAACCTCGCCTTGTCGGCAGCGAGAAAGACCAACGTGTTCCTGTACAGTCGCGGTGCGTTGCCGCGCGACTCGAGAATGGCCCGGGCGGCGTTGAAGGCTGCGTTGTCGGGCTCTCCTGCGTACGGGTACTCGGCGGAGAGCACGACGAGCCGAGCGTCGAGATCATCGGGCACATCGGCGCCACTGCGCGGCACCGGATGGATGCGCGAGAAGTCGCCGTGCTTGCGCAGGTCGAGTCGCAACCGCTCCTCGATCTCGTGCGCCACCTTGTCGGGCGATCGCTTGAGTTGCTCGGCGCGGTCAGCGGCCAGCTTGGTGACGGTGGGCTGCGTGTCATACCAGGCGCGGGATTCGTCCTGGTACAGGTACGTCGCCGCCGCCGCGAGCTGCCGCAGGGCGTCTCCATATACCGCGGGCGGCTCGCCCGGCATCACGCACCCAAGCTTGATGCGCTGGTCGTCGATGCCGCGATGAGCGGTGCCGGAATGCGGCGCGGAGCCCAGGTAGATGGTGCGTGCGACGCGACGGGCGGCGTGCAGGCGGCCGAGCGCGGGGTTTTCGTCGAGCTTCTTGGGGAGCGAGCTGGGGCCGTCGACGTCCTTCTCGATGATCGGGACCCAGTTATCGGACAGGTAGCGCGTGAGTTCGAACTGCACGCGCGGATCGTCGATGGGGATGGTGGAGGGGAGGATGAGCGGGTTGCGATCGCCCTTCTCCCACAGCGAGTGGATCACCGCCGCCATCAGGCGCAGCACGCCGCGCGTGCGCTGGAACTTCACCAGCGTCGACCAGTCGGTGTACAGTCGGTCGAAGACCTCGGGGTGGATGGGATACGCCGCCTGGATGCGCTTCTCGTAGTCGACGGTGCGCGACTCGCTGGGAAACTCCCCGGTCTGGCTGCGATAGAGTTCCGCGAAGGCGCGCGCCGTGATGTCCCGCTGCTTGAAGCCAGCATCGCCGGCGATGGGTTCGAACAGACGTCGCCGCACAATCTCGAACCCTTCTTCCGCCGTCGCCGGGCGCCACGACGACTCCACGCGCCCAACCACGTTGCGCAGCCGGTCGAGCGCCGTGCGCCCGCGCACGCCGCCTACCTCAACGTCGTCGGAGAGCGTGTGCGGCGACCCGGTCGTGTCCGACGCCGGGAGCGAGATCACCAGGAGGCAGTTGCCGGCGAGCTTGGCCGACTCGGTGAGCGCCTGGGCGAAGGTGAACTGCGTCTCGAAGCTCCCAGCCGGAAGGTCCGACTGGTCGTGCAGCTGGCGGGCGTACGCCACCCACTCGTCGATGAGGATGAGCGCTGGGCCGTGTTCGACGAACAGCTCGCGCAGCGTGTCGCCGGGACTCGTCGCGCGCTCGTCGTCCTCCCTGATGCGGGCGTAGGCCTTCTTGCCGCCGAGCTGATACGCCAGCTCTCCCCACAGCGTGCGAACCACCGTGCCATCAGGCTTCGTCGAAGGGCTCCCCGCCGAGATCTTGTTCCCGACCAGGACCACCCGCTTCGCCTTCGGGAGCGACTTGACCCCTGCCTCGGCGAGCAGCGTATCGACCCCCGGGAGGTCCGGGATGCGCGCGCCGGAGAACAGGTGGTACAGCGCGAGCATCGAGTGCGTCTTGCCGCCACCGAAATTGGTCTGCAGCTGCACGACCGGGTCGCCCCCCTGCCCAGAAATGCGCTGGATTCCACCGATGAGGAGCTGCTTGAGGCTCTCGGTGAGGTAGGTGCGACGGAAGAACTCGGCGGGCTTCTTGTACTCGTCCGAGCCCTCCCCGATGTGCACCTGCCAGAGATCGGCGGCGAACTCCGCCTGCTGGTACCGGCCGCTTGCGACATCCGCGTGCGGCGTGACCACGTCGCGCCAGGCCGAGATGGTGCTGGCGGCAGTCGGCTCGATCAGTGTTCCGCCCGCCCGACGATGTGCCCCGCGCACCTGTTCGTCGTAGATCGTGCGCCGCAAGTCGAGCTTGAGCTTGCGGACCTCGTCGGCCTGTGGCGCGGCGACGCTGTTGAGCAGCCGTTCGACCGAGTCCAGTGCGCGGTCCACGTCATCGCTGCTGAACGAGTCGGCATGTGCCCACTTGTTGCGCACGTCGGTGAGTTCGAGCGCGAGCGTGCGGTCGCTCCGGGAGAGGATGTTCCCGAAGACGGGCCCCCACAGCTTGTCGGTGACGAAGAGGAGGACCTGCGGATCCTGCAGCGGGTTGTCGCCCATTCCGATGTTGCGCCCGGCGAGGCCGGCGCGGAGTTCGGCGGGCCAGCGGTCGCCGTACTTCGACTTGAGTTCGCGTTCGACGAACGGCTGAAGTCCGTCGCGCAAGAGGTCGAGGCCGCGGGTGACGCGGTCGCGGTTGGTGATGGCCATGGGCTACTCCTCCGTGTCGGCGAAGGCGTCCACCTGTGTGACGCGTGCTTTGCCGTCTTCCTGCGCCAACCGCGCAATCTCCGGCCAACTCTGCACCAACCCATTGTACGCCAACGCATCCGCCGCCCGCTTCTTTCGCTCGGCGATCGCATATAACCGATACGCCAGCTCCCGCGCCACCTCCCCCTTGGCGCCGAGCGCCTTGAGCAGCGCCGCCGCTTGCGTCACGCCCCCGGCGTTGAGCGCGCGGATGAGATGATGCACCATCTCCCACGCCGTGAGGCGCGTGTCGGTGGCCGGGTCCCAGTCGGCCGGCAGCTCGTCGGCAGTGAGCAGCCGCACCTTGCTGCGCTTGGACTCCAGCACGCCCGCCTCGCGCAGCCCGTCCACGCTGGTGTTCTTGGCCCGCGCCAGCACGTCGGCCACGCCGAACTCCCCCTCGGCGAACCCCTGCTGCTCGAACCAGGTCACGGCGAAACGGGTGTCGGCGTCGAAGTCCCCCTCCTGCTCGGCCAGCGTCTCGTCGAGCACCTGGTTGATGAGCGCCAGCGCCTCGCGCACGGAGAGCGGCTTGCCCTGCGCGTCGAGCACCTGCGCATAACGAGTGTAGATCGCCATGCCGGGGCCGATGGCGGCTTGCGCCAGGTCCACCGGGGCGATGTTGCCGCGTTGCAGGTGCGCGAGCGCCGCGGGGAGTTCGGACTTGAGCGCGGCGACGAACTCGCGGCGGGTGGCGGTGGGGGCGTCGGAGGCGCGCTTGCGGCAGGCAAGCACAATACTGGATGCGAGAGCGTTCGAAGTCTGGCCTCTTAGGCGAGAGTCATTCTCGGTACGCATTGGCCATGTACCCGTCGTGCCGAATCCAGCGCGAATCACCGCGTCGAGGAATGTTTCCCAACCAGTGCTGGCAGTACCGCTCTCCGCGGAGCTCTCAGACTGTTTGAAGGCATAGTAGATGGTGACCGGGAACGCTGGATGGGACTGGTCGACAAGACGGCGCATTGCGCTCGTCATGCCATCAAGGAAGTATGCTTCGGCGCCCTTCTTCCCTTCCTCGTGTCGATAGGCGAAAGCCACGAGTTCCTCGGCCTTCGGTACTGCGACTGTTGCGAACAGATCCGGGAAGACTCCACGGAGAGAGCGCCGTAGCCAGACGTAGAAGAAGTCCGAAAGGTCGGCATAGGGGACGTTGTCGTAGTATGGCGGATCCGTTGAGACAATCTTGTCAACAGAGATTCTTTGCACACTTGCGTCGCCTTGTTGCGCGTGACCTCGTGCGGTGGGGGCAACGTGCTCAAAGGCCCTTGTGTGCGCCTTGACGATGCCATCAAGGAACACCGTCCATGCGCCTGAGCTGTTTCCCAGGGGATTACCCTCGGCATAATCCCAAAGCATTGGAATGGCCTGCCGACCGAAGAGGTGTCGCGGGCACTGAGCAATCGGCTCCCATCCGCAAAGGCTGTTGGCAAGGTCCGCCTGCTTGCTAAGCGCAAAAGCCAAGTACACCGCGACAGATTCTGCATACGCCGTCGCAGCGCTGCCGCCGTCGCGCAGCGTCATGCCGTCATCCTTTAGTCCCATACCTACGGCGTGACGATGCACCTGCTGCATCGCTTCGGATATGAGACCTGAGAACGTCGTTAGCGCCAGCGTTTGTCGTTCGGTGAAGATTGCATCGAAGCGTTCGACTCCGTAGGGCTTCACGCCTACGTACTGCGTGCTTCCGGAGATATTCAGCTCTGGCCTCCACTCCGGCTGCGCCTTCCGTGCCGCCGCTTCATGCTCAGGCGTCGGCGCGAGATACACGCGCCCTCGCTCCCCCTCAGCCACGATCGCCATCAGTCGCGCCCCCATCCGCCCGGCTTTGCCTTCTGCCTTTATGTAGTCGCCCTCGATCGGCGCCCCCGACATCAGGCACGCGAAGTTCGCCCCGCGCGACAGCTTGGTCCCGCTCTTTGCCCGCGCCGCATTCTTCGGATTCCCCACCTTCACCGTGAACCGGTAGCCACCCTCCTCGATCAGCGGCTCCACGTACGACTCCTTCCCCGCCTTGGTCGACAGCATGAAGGTCGAGGCCAGCGGCACGTCCACCTTGGCAAACGCCGGGTTGGGGCTCTTCACCGTGCGCGCCCACAGCCAGGCGATCACCGTGAGCTTCTGTCCCACGTACGGCCTGAGGTCCGGCCGCCCCTTCGCCATCTCGGCGGTCACCTCGATGGGCGGATACAGCTTGCCGATCCGCTTCTCCGCTTCGTCGCGCATCCACTGCCCGTAGTAGCGCACGTCCTCCGCCAACCCCTGCGCTCCCTTCCACTGCCGGTGCATGAACTCCGGCGGGTCGTCCTTCGACCGCGGCCGCACCGGCGGCTTTCCGGCAAATCGAGGCGGGATCTCGATCATCGCCTTGTTGATCAGCACCGCCACCGGGTTCAGGTCGCTCGCGTACGCCTCGAGCCCCAGCCGTTGCGCCTCCAGCGGCAACGCCCCGCCGCCGGCGAACGGATCGTGGAAGGCGGGGAGCGTGTGCCGGTCGAACAGCTCCTTCGCCCGCGGGTGGTCCGCGTTCTCGGCGCAGGCGCGGCGCCAACTCTGCCAGATCTCGTTGCGAGCCTTCTGGAGAACCTCCTCGTTGGTCGTGTTCTCCCACTGCACCAGCTCCTCGATGATCCGGAAGAGTCGCTGCCGCTCCTTCTCCTGCGCCTTCTCGGTGGGAAAGAGGTCCGGACACGACGATGGGTCGTCCACCATTTGCGCGAAGATCACCGCCCGCGCCGCCGCCAGCGGGCGCCGCGCCCACCACAGGTGCAGCGTGCTGGGGTGGCCGTGCCGGATCGACTTCTCCCGCGCCGAGGCCTTGTTGATGGCCTCGAGGGGGAGGGCGACTTCGATGAGTTTCTTGTGGGACTTGACGGTCATGGGTGCTCGTTGACCACGAGAGGTTCTTCTGGCTGACTTGACGCCGTCGGAAGCGCTGCCGATTGTGGAAGCGCCCCCCGCCGGCGATAGCATCACCGGCCCGACGCCCCGCCAGGGGCGTTTCTTCTTCCGGTCGACCGCGAGAGTTAATCGGGGGCGTCACGGCCTCGCGCGTCGGCTGGGTCGGGGGGAGACAGGTCGGCGGTCGCCGCCGCTGCCCTATGTGCCGACTCTATGACATCATATGCACGTTTCTTCGGAGGGAGTATTCATAGAACCTGTTGCGATACAAAGACTTACGCTTCTAAGTATGACGTTTAAGCGTAGAATTCATAGTCGGAGATTCATAGCGACCGGGCGGCAGTCTACGCACCGACCGCAAACCAGCGAGCCCAACGCCGCAACCCCTCGACGCGCACCCGCCCCGCGTCCCGAAGCTCGACCAGCAGCGTCCTGAGTTGCCCACGCGAGAGACCGGGGAGCACCTGCTGCAGCTCGGAGAACGGGCTTCCGTCCGCGCCCACGTCGATCAGGTGCTTCATCAGAAGCTCCCTATTGGCCCCGCGGTCCAGTCCGCGCCGTCGCGTGTAGGTTCCGCGCTCCCCGATCGCCGAGTAGTACCGGCGACTCAGGAGGTAGCGCGTGCCCCGTCCCCCGCCGATTCGTTCGATGAGTCCGAGTTCCAGGAGGCGAGGGAGGCGGTCCCGAAGGGCGTCGGGAGTGGCCTCGCCTCGCTGAAGGGAATCGAGCACGAGCAGGTCGCGCGTATCGAAGGAGGACAGCGTCTCGGCCCCCACTCGCTCGATGAACCTTAGGAACGCTGGATTCGACACGTCACCGCGGAGCGTGAGCCGGACCTCATGCCCTGCCGAGCCGCGGAAATCCGGGAGCGGCTTGCTCTGCTTGATGGCCTGCTCGAACATCACGTTCATCCCCTGACCCGCGCGCTCGATCAGCCCGCATCGAGCGCAGGCCTCGGCGAGACGTCGATTTCGCGGGTTCTGCTGGTCGAGGACGTTGTCCGGAGTAATCCCCGCGGGAAAGCCGCCCGGACTCACCACTTCCAGCCGGCGCGCGAACTGTCGTACGAAGACAGACGCTCCCAGTCGGTAGTCCCGATGGCAGAACGCGTTGAGGATCGCCTCTCGAATGCTCTGTTCGTCGAAGGTCGCGACTTCGGCGCGAAAGAAGCCGTCCTGATAGCTCTGTCGTTCGTTCCGCTGGTTGATGCGATCCCACAGACGGTCGTGGTAGCCGAGGAATCCCTCGCGAAACTCCAGGCGATCCTGCGCCGGTCCGGCGGACTCCGACGACCGATACTCGAACACGATCTCTGCTTGCGGCAGAAACTGCCCGAGTGCGCCCGTGGCCCCGAGCAGCAAGAGCGCAGCGAACGTGATCCCGCGTTCCGAGGTTAGCTCCGCATTCCGAAGGAGCTCGTCGTCCGTCCAGGCGAGAATGCGGTCGTTGCCGCTGCGAGCAGCCCAGCGGCGACGGAACTCCGCGATGGACGTTGCCGCCAGATCGGCGAGCACGGCGTCTGGACAGATCTCGGCCGAAAAGTCATGGGCAGATTCATTGTGAATCGCGCGCAAGGTGTCGTCGGACATCGGTTGCAGCGCATCTCCTGCCCGCATCCAGTACTGTCCGCGATCGCTCCACGGAGCGCCCGCAGACCGAGGCGGCACTCGCACGATCAGCACGCGATGGGCGTCATGGATCAGCTCCTCGATGCTTACCCGATGTCCGAGCCGCTCGAAGATCCCCGCTTCCGTTCGACCCGGTTCAGAAAAGGCCTGGCTGCCGACCACAGTGCGCGGGCGGGTATCCGTGACGCCGAGCAGGATGGTGCCGCCGCCTTCGTTGGCCAACGCAACGCAGTAGCGCACCAGCTCATCGAACTCGAACCGAGCGCGCGCCTCCTTGCACTCCAGGCGTGTCCCTTCTGGAGCGTTGAGCAACGCCAGGAACTCGGAGCGCGTCACCGCGGCTCCTCCCCCCGCTCCACCAGCTGCGCGAACGGGAAGTTCACGCTCGCCCCGTTGAAGTCCGTCGTGATCCCCGTGCGATCGAACGGCCGGCGCACGTAGTGCACCCGATGCCGCTCGTCATCGAGAAACTCGACGATGGCCAGGATGAAGTGATCCGGCTTGTTGAACGAGTAGAGGATCTCGTTCTTGGTCACGGTGAGCGTGTCGGCGCCGCTCACGCGCCCCTTGACCTCGATGAAGCGCAATTCGCCCGTCCTGGGATCGCTGCTCTCCACGTCGTAGCCGAGCTTCTCAAACTCGCGGTCAGTGGGGTGGAAACCGAGCGACCGCTCCACGTCCATGATCACGCGTCGCGCGCGCGCGGCCGACGCCTGGGTATCGGGCGACGTCGTCTCCACCGGAGTCGAAACGCCGCTGATCTGGTTCAGGAGGCCGATCGGAACCACGACGAGCCCCCCTCGCACGACTGGCGATAGCGCCGACATCTGCGCTTCGCGCTCCAGTTCCGCCAGTCGCTTCTCCAGGCGAACCTGTAGGTCGTCGGCCCGACGCCGCGCTTCCTGGGAGTTCTGGCGTGCGTTCGGCTTTCCCGCCGCCTCATCCAGTTGCAGTCGCGCGGCGCGGTGGTCCCAGTACGTGATCTCCTTCGTGAGTCGGTCCCTCACCGCGGCGCGTGTCTTCTGGATCAGCTCGAGGCGCCGATCACGGACCTCCTTCACGTGCTCCGGGACGACGTGCTCGACCGCGTAGCGAGCAGCGGTCGCTTCCACCTCGCGCGTCACCCAGGCCAATTCGGGTCGGGCGAGCAAGGCATCGCAACCGGGTTCCCCTTCCTTCAGCGGCCGGTAATCGAGATACGGCGCGTACTGCAGGTGCCGGGTGTCGCCCGCTTTGTTGATCTCGACATAGAGCATCCGGCGCGAGATGGTGCGACGTTCTCCGGAGGGAAGCAGGCTCGCATTCTGGATACCGTGCTCGATGAAGAAGAGCACGCGCGGCTCGGTTCCGGGGTCGCGCTCGTCGACGAGAACGGTCCCCCGCTTGAGGAGGTCAGCGTGGCGCTCCAGGGTGAGGTCGAGCGTCGCGTCGAGCAGCGGGTGCCCCGGGCAGACAAATGCCCCGAGCGGCTGCCCCGGCGGCGCGATCAGCTCCTTCTCGAAGACGATGCGCTCGTAGCGCGGGAGCACCGGGTCACCCGTGCCGATGACCCGGTCGCGGTTCCGCACAGGGGCCGGGATGTGCGACACCTCGTAACGCCTGGCCTCACGCAGGCGCGCGTTTCCGCCCAGCTGCCGGAACGCTTCAAGAAAGAAGGACTCGATGTAATGCGGCTGGAGGCGTCGCGCATCGGCCCGTTCCATCTCCTCCCGAATCCGCGCCACCCGGCTGGCGTCCATGGCATCATGCGCCAGGGCCCGTTCCTCGATCAGTCCTTGCAAGTGGCTCCGATCGACGCCGTTGGCGATCGATCGAGTGAGACGCGCCCGCACCTCGGGCTGATCGCCGTATCGAATCGCCTCCAGCAAGAGCTCTCTCAACGCCTTCCCCTCGAATTGAAGCTTCCCTAGGACATCGAAGACCTGACCGCCTAACGCCTTTCGTGCTTCCTCCAGCTTCTCCAGCAGCGTTCTGTAGACGTCACCCTCGCGCGTCTCGTCAGCGACGAGGTTCCAGAGATGGCACACCTCGGTCTGCCCGATTCGGTGGATGCGACCGAATCGTTGCTCCAGCCGGTTCGGGTTCCACGGGAGGTCGTAGTTGACCATCAGGTGGGCCCGCTGGAGGTTGATCCCCTCGCCAGCGGCGTCTGTCGCCAGCAGCACCTGCACGGTGGGGTCGTGGAGGAAGCTCTCCTGCGCCTTCCGCCGCTCCTCGCGTCCCATCCCGCCGTGGATCAGGACGACGGCATGCGGGCGACCGAGGAGCGAGGCGATCTGGCGCTCCAGGTAGTTGAGCGTGTCCCGGTGCTCAGTGAAGAGCACGAGTTTCTGGCGAGGTGACGGGACGGGAGGGAAAATCTCTCCGGCACCCCGAGGGGGCTGTCGCTCGCCGACGGCGCCAGGATTGCCGCCGTTCGATGAGAAGATCTCGCCCAGCAGTCGCGAGAGTTCGCGCCACTTCGTGTCCTGCCCGCTGCGGCGCACATCGGTCGCGAGCTGCTCCAGTCTCGCGAGCGTCGCGATTTCAGCCTGCAGCTCGGCGATGGTGCTGGCGGCCGTCGCCTGATCGAGGATCTCCTCCTCGACCGCCTCGACCTCGTTCTCCGGCGCCTCTTCGAGATCCTCGACGTCGTCGGCATCGAGTAGGCGCGGCGCGGGTTCTCGTGCGACCGGCGCGCCACCGCGCTGCAGGAGTTCCAGCTCGCGGAGGCGCTTCTCCAGCCGCTCTCGGCGGCGCTTGATCGACTGGTAGATCGCCTCGGGTGAAGAGGCAAGACGGCGCTGGAGGATCGTCAGCGCGAACCCCACCGTGCCGGCGCGCTTGTCGTTCTGGAGCGCGTCGGCGCGATTGAACTCCTGACGCACGTAGTCGGTGACCTCGCGATAGAGCCGAGCCTCGAGGTCGGAGAGCTTGTAGGGGACGGTGTAGGCGATTCGCTCGGGGAAGAGCGGGCGACCGTCGAACTTGAGCAGGTTCTCCTTTACCATGCGGCGCATCAGGTCCGACACCTCGACCTGGTGCACGCCATCGCGGAAACGTCCCTCGAAGCGGTCGCCGTCGAGCAGCGCCAGGAAAAGCTGGAAGTCCTCCTCCTTGCCGTTGTGCGGCGTCGCCGTCATCAACAGGAAGTGGCGCGTGAGCGTGGAGAGCAGCTGCCCGAGCTTGTAGCGCTTGGTGTACTTCACCTCCCCGCTGAAGAACGTCGCCGACATCTTGTGCGCCTCGTCGCACACGATGAGGTCGTAGCGACAGTCCGGCGCCGAGAGCTTCTGCTGGATGTCCTCGTTGCGCGAGAGCTTGTCGAGGCGCGCGATCGCGAGGTCGTTCTCCAGGAACCAGTTCCCCGTGCGCGCGGCCTCCAGCTTGTCGTTCGTGAGGATCTCGAAGGGAAGGTGGAAACGGCGGCTGAGCTCGTCCTGCCATTGCTCCACCAGGCTTCCGGGGCAGACGATGAGGCAGCGCCGCAGGTCGCCGCGTGCGATCAGCTCCTTGATGAGGAGCCCCGCCATGATCGTCTTGCCGGCGCCCGGGTCGTCCGCCAGGAGGAAGCGGAGCGGCTGACGGGGCAGCATCTGCTCGTAGACCGCGGTGATCTGGTGCGGGAGCGGGTCCACGAGCGACGTGTGGACGGCGAGGACCGGGTCGAAGAGGTGGGCGAGGCGGATCCGGTGCGCCTCGGCGACCAGCCGAAAGGCGGCGCCGTCGCCGTCGAAGCTCCAGGGGCGTCCGACCGCGACCAACTCGAGGCGGGGTTCGTCGTCGCGGTAGAGGATCTCCTCGGCGAGGCGGCCCTCGGGGCCACGGTAGACGACCGTGAGGGCGTTCGAGCCGTGCCAGGTGACGCCGACAACGGTCGCCAGCTCAGAGGGGAGGATGCCGCGGACGGTGGCGTTCGGTTTGAGCTCTTCGAGCGTCATGCGGGAGCGTCGGCGTGCGATCGTGGCGAAATCCGCACCTGCGGAGCGGGGCATTCCCCTGAGCGTGCTTCGCGCCCCTCTGACGGCCGAACCGCTCCTTCAAGAATCGTCGCTCGCATCCATTCTCCGCCTCCGAGTACGCGATCACTTACTAGACACCTCGCGCCGAATCCCGGGACCACGGTATCCCCCGGGACTGACGGTCGGCCAAGCACCGGCCGAGTCATGCCAAGGTCTCATCCGAGGGCCTAGGGCGCAACCCGGATGAGGCTGCCTGACCAGTTGCCCTCGTAGGGCGAACACCCGTCTCGGGGGTGACGATTCGACTCGGCAGTCCTCAGTGTGGCCCTCCGTGAAAATCATTACCACCGCTGCCGCAGTCTGGCGGGCGACGTTCTCGTCGGCGCGCGGGCATCGAGTTGGCGTTCGTGATGCTCGCACTGGCATCGCCGATCCACGCCATCGCCGCGCAGGATTCGGCTTCAGTTGCCGTCACGCGCGCCAACGTCCGGCGTGCCCCCACTGCGGACGTCACTGTGGTGGCGACACTCAAACGCGGCACGCAGCTCGCGGCGCTCGAACGATCGGTGGGAGGGACGCGGATACAAGGAGTGAGGGCCGCCGGCTGGATACGAAGCGACCTCCTGCACCCCGCTGCTCGAGGCGACACAGCGGCAGCGCCCTCACCCGCTCCGACTCAGGTATCCACCGACGACGGGTCCGAGCGCGGGGCACTTCGATCCACAGACGGCCTCGTGGAAACAGGTGGGGCGACTCCTCCCGCCGCGGCATCCGCTTCGGCATCCGCCGCGCCGTCCGGAAGGTCATCTGCCGCAGGACTCGATGACAAAGATTGGGAGTATCGCGATCCCGCCCTCGCCAGGAGGTACGCCCTCGTTGCCGCCGGAGGAGGGCATCTCTACGCGGGGGAGCACCTCAAGGGAGCGGCACTGCTTGTCGGATCGGTCGTGGTCCTCTTCAACGGCATCTCGCGAGTGCAGTGCGACCAGGGGATGCTGCTGGTGCTGCACGTGAAGTGCGCGCCGGTAAATACGGCTCTGCTGTTAGGGGCGTATGTCTTCGGGTTCCTCGATGCGGACGACAGTGCCAATCGCATGCACCGCGAGCGCGCTCGGCAGCATGCCGGCGTACGGCCGAGGGTATCGCCCGTCCTGCTAACGGCACCCGACGGCGGGAGGCGCATCGGCATCGAAGCAGTATGGAGCTGGTAACACTCACCCTGACTGACCACAGCATGAGAAGCGTGCAGATGGGGAACTTCGTTCGGCGACTGTTGACCATCGGGATCGCATGGTTGCACGGTACCGGTTGCCTCTCGGTCACCCCACGACGCGGCGGGGTGAAGATCGAGGAGTCCTTCGTTCAGTCCATCTCCAAGGGATCAACGACCGGAGAGTCCGTGCGATCGAAGCTGGGCGCACCGCAGTCGATCACGCGTGCCGCCAACGGCACCGAGACCTGGACCTATACGGGATGGGAAGGAAGGCCGGCAACGATCGGTTATGGATACGATCGAATGCGCTCTCGCTCCCTTTCTCTCACCATACGCAATGGGGTCGTTGTGGACTACACGTATTCGACTTCGGATTCACGACCATGACGCAGGATTGACTCTCCGCGCGGTCGCCATCGCGTCCGGCGCTCGGCTCACCAAGATCCGCCAAAGGAAGCGCTAACCAGACGATCCGTCATCAGTCCTCGTCCTCACACAACTACCAGTCCGATGCTGCGCTCGAGGAGAGCCTCTCCAATGAGGCACTGCTCGAGTTTCACATTTGGCGGAAATCGGGCTGATGCTGGACGCCGAGGAGGCTCTCGGGCCCGGCCGGCTCGCCCGAGTCATCGGCCTGCACGTCCGCCGCCTCCGCGACATGCACGATGAGCGACGGGGTGGGCGCGCGCGGCGCCCCACACTCACAGCCGCAAGGCGGGAGCCTCCTCTAAGGCCGCGGCGGTTCAGACTAACGCTCATGGCGCGCTGCGGGGGGATGTACCGTCGCGAGCGGTACTTCGCCCCCCCGCACCTTCCTCCCCAATCCGTGTATCTCTCAGAGTCGCCCCCCACCCCCCGCCCCCCTCCAC